>CAZUJE010000065.1:0-15366 GCA_964620215.1 uncultured Hyphomicrobiales bacterium | reverse complement strand
ACACGCCGTTCGCGACTTCCGCGATGACGGTGCAACCGACCGAGCAGTGCGTGCAGATCGCCTTGGTGGTGGTGATCTTCGCACCGGGGGCCGCGGGCGGACCGGCTTCAGCGCGCTGTACGGAGCCAAGCTGTAGGCTGCCGAGAGCGGCGAGACCGCCGGCCGCGAGACCGGAGCGTTTCAGGAAGGTACGGCGATCGAAACCGCCGGATTTGTCTGCGAAGGCGGCGGCAAGATTTCCGCGGCGTGCTTCGCGTTCGGTTCTCTTAATCAGCACGAGCGCCTCCTTTACTTCGTGTAGTAGCGGTTGACGCGATAGAAGGCTTTCACGTGATCGGTCTCCCGATAACGCGTTTTCTTCTTGTCGCTGTCGGATTCATTGTCTGCCTTGGCAACCGTGGCGAGCGGGGCTGCGGAGACCGCAGCCAGACCGGCGCCTGCGCCAAGCGTGCGAAGAAACTCACGGCGGCCTACTGCCGTTTTTTCCTCATTCTTCATTGTCGTTCCCTCCATATTCAAATCGCGCTCATGCCGAGAGCGCGAAAGCCTCTGATTCAATTTCCATGAACTCACGTCCGAGCTGTCCGACTGAGCGATAAAACTTCGCGCCCTTGGCCTGCTCGATGTCCTTGAAGAAACGCCCAAGCCAGGGCGCCATGTGCTTCTCGAAAAATTTCTGGTCGGTGCCGGCTTCAGCCGGAAATTTTTTATTGATGATGCCCGCCATGATCTCGCACAGGATGGCGGCATGATCTTCGGGATCGGAAACGCCGGTGGAGCGTTCGATGCCGAGATTGCTCAGGTCTTCACGCAGACGAGCCAAAGGACGCTCGTGTAAAAAGCCGGTGAGATAGTAGGAGGCGTAGGGCAGCAGTTCGCCGCGACCGATACCGATAAAGAGATCAAAAAATTCCCGCTCGATATTTTCAGCGGTGATTTTTTCGGCGGCTTCCGCGAGCGCCAGATGCGCCATGCCAAGCGGCGAAGCATCGCCGCGCAATTGCGTCAGGCGCTTCAACAAATCTTTCGAGGGTGTGCGTCCTAGCAGGGATGCAAGCAGCGAATATTCTTGAGCGCGCGCTGAGTCTTCCTCGGTGAGGTCACCGCCCTGGCCGGCCGCTGCGCTGTAAAGATCGGGACGAAGCACAACGCGCGAAACGCCGGTGGCCGATTCGATTTCCAGCACGCGTTCGGCGGGGATTTTGTTCCAGTTCGAGACGGAAGGCTGGGAAATACCCAAACGCCGGGCGAGCTCGCTCACGCCGCCCACAGCCTTGATCGCCTCACTCAAACCCTGATCGCGCATCGTTACCTTTTTAGAAATCGCAAAAAACGTGCGTCTTCCAAATGGCTCCAAAGAATCCTTCTTCGGAACAATTCGAAAGAGCCTACGGTTTAGGCACTATGAGTCAATAGCGATTGGCTATGGGCCAGGTTTTTTGAACCCGCCGGAGGGAAAAAATGAAAATTTCGAGCGGGATTTTTTGAAATCAGCCGGGAAGTGCGCTTCCGTGGCGCCGTTTAGGTATTTCAGTGCCGGTATTTTGCGATGCACTATTTTTTTGCATCGCAATATTTTCGGACTCGTTTTTTTCGTCACTTGAGACTTCTTCCGAGGCGATTTCATCCGTCGATTGCTCGGGTGACGAACCGGTCAGCCGCACGGAATTTTCCGCACTGGGTGTGACCGGTAACGGTGGAGGCGAGGCAACTTCCGTCCCGGCTGGATCAGATCCATCGGCTGCCGCGGAAAGCTCATCCTCGGCCAGCTTTTTTTCCGCGAGTTTTTCCTCTTCCGATTTCCCCATAATGTCGGCGACCATTTTTTTGAGGTCGCCCACCGGCGCCGAAAAATCGAAGCCCGGCGAATTCACCGTGAAGTCCCACTGGTTTTCCGCCATTTCGATGAAGTCGCGGATTTTTGGATCGGTGACCCAGACCTTGCGGAGTGCGGCCTGCTTCAGCGCCATCGGCACGCCGGGCAGCATGAACATGCGGATGTCGGTGGTGGCCGTAATGGAATCGATCGAGGGCAGCTTGGAGAGATCGAACGCAGGCTCCTCGCCGCCCGGCTTTGCTTTTTTCGCTGGAGCGCCCTCGTCCTCGGACGCGGCTGAATCAGCCTCTACCGCTTCCGGCGGAAGCGCTGCCGTTTCCTGCTTCGCACCTGCTTCCTCGTCCTTCGGGTCGAGTTTCTTGCGCGACCAGCGCTCAAAAAAATTATCCGGCTCGCTCATTTCTTGTCGCTTTCATCGATGGGTATGCGGCGTTCCATCAAATTCGGCTGGGACTTGTCACGCTTGCGTTTAAAGAACACGCGCTCGACATGGTGCTCGGTGATGAATTGTTCAATGACCGCCTGAATGGCATCGGGCATCGGCACCGGCTCGCAGATTACCGTGCCTGTGTAGGTCATGCCCTCGCCTTCGGAGGAATCGGCCGTCGTCAGGAAAAGCTCAAAGGGCGGATCGCTTTCCGCCGCCCGCAATCCCACCCAGATGCTGGGCGTTTCCGACAAAACGTTGTCGCGGTATTGCGGCGTGTCGGACGGATACAGCTCGATCTCCGATGAACCGGCATAGTAGGTGACGCGCGAGCCGTCGTCGGAGAGTTTCGTCCAGGCCTTGGTTTTCTGATTACCGGCGACCGCCTCCACCGGCTTCCACAAATAATCCGCCCATTGGCTGTCGGCCTTTACGCGCTCGACGATAATTCCCACCGGAATGGTTTTGACCGGCTTCATGTGACCGCCTCCAGATGGCGGAGCGGCAGGCCGGTGAGCAGGTTCTGCGGCTTCATGCGCAACACCTTGTCGATGGTAGTGGCGAGAATGAGATAGACCGGCTCGCCCTTCACGGCCTCGGCCACCGCCGCGCGGTCCTTGAAATTCAGCCTATAAAGTGCCGCAACGCGCGTCATCGCGCCCTCATCCATGGCATCGCCATTCCAGAGCATATCGCCGATCTTGGTGCCTTCCGCGTCGAGGCCGACATACCAGGTGAAGTTCGCTTCCTGCACCTCCACCAGCGCCTCGACCTCCACTTCAGCGCCGAGCAGATGCTTCACCCAGCGCTCAATGACGCGGGCGAGCGCATGGTGCCCGCGCCGTCCGGCGGTGAAATCGAGCGCCATGTCGTAATTGTCGCTGCGTTCGAAATAGCTTTCCGCGTTCTCGTCATTCATCACGTCGATTTCGGTGGAGGCCTCAAGCCCGAGCATGGAAACGAGCGGCGAGACCTGCCCCGGCCGCGTGCCCATGATGGTTTCCTCGTCCGCCGCCAGCAGCGCGCCCTCATGCAGTGTGATGCGCTGCGGGCGGAAAAAGAGTTCCGCCGCGCGCAAGATCCACGGATCGTCGCATTCGTCCAGCACATTGCGCAGGATCACATGCACAAGCTGCGTGACGAACAGCGGCGGCGTGTTGCCGGGTCCGCTTCGGATCAGCGCAAGATAGGCTGCTTCCAGGGTCGGATATTTCAAAAGATGATCGCGGAACCTGATCGCAAACGTCCAGTTTTCCTGCGCGTCGGCGTCGGCGATGGCGGCGATTTCATCCTTGCCTACGGCGCGGCGCGGGTCGCCGAGCAATGCCGCGTGCAGGGTTTTCTCGACCACACAGGCCTCGGGCGGCGGCGTCAGCTCAGGCCGCGCAAAATAGACCTTCAGAAATTCGTCGGTAATGACGAGCCCGTTGGCCTCGTTCCGGTCGAGGAGATGGTGGCCGCAGGAGAGCCAGAAATCCTTCATTTGCTTTCCTTCGCCATGCCGACGAGATCGACCCGCTCTTCCGGTGTTTCTTCCTCGCCCTCCACATCGTGGAAAGAGAAAGCCCGCAATCCTTCCATCCCGCTGCCTTCGCGCCGCTTCAGGCTGCGGAAAGCCTCGCGTACTTCCCCGTTTTCATGGGTGCGGTGGACCGCGATCAGCGTATCGATGTCGTGATCACAAAGAGAAGAGGCGAAGGCTACCTCTTCCTCTGCGGCTTTTCTGGCGGAGTCCAGATCGGGCGCGCCGAAATGTTCCATCAGCCGCTTTGCCAGCAGATCAATCACAGCCGTGCGGTTTTCCTCGGTGGCTTCGACGATCTGAACAAGTGTGGACCAGCCGAGCGAATCCACGCCGAGAAATCCCGAACGGAAAGCGGTGCGTTCCTTGCCGGCAAGCGCCTGCACATCCGCGTCCCAGAACACAAACGTACCCGGCACCGCCCATTCGCCGGGCTCGGCGGCTTTCGCGAACACAAAAGTGTCCGACGGATCGAGCCGTAGGGTGCGGAGGAGTTTCACAGCTTCAAACTCCGCTCTTCCGCATTGTACCAGTCGAGCTTGGCCAGTGCCGTCATGAGCTTTTTCTTTTCGGTGTCGAGCTTACCTTTTTTCCGCTCCAGGAGATCGCCGATACCGTCGATGGAGCGCTCGACGTTTTCATCCTGCGGCATCCGGCGCAGATAAAATTTCGCGACTTCCGCGAAGCCTTCCTGCTGCACGTTATGCACCCACACCATCAATTGCCGCGCGAAGCTCTCGATCATCCTGCCGGAGTCCAGATCGTCGAAGCCTTCTTCCTCCAGCGCAGCGGAGTCCGGCCGCGCATCGGGTTCCGCACCCAGAATTGCGGTGCGGATCATGCCGCCGAACACCATGAACTTCGGCGGTTTCTTTTCGTCGGCGCCTTCCGGCCAGCCGATGCGTCCGCCCGCGACCAGCCCGGCATTCACAAGAATGGCGTCGGGCCAGGCAAACAGAATGGATTTTTCCGGCGGCGCATGGACGAGCAGTGTCTCCATCAGCGCGGTCATGCCGAGATAGAGATTGCGGCGGGCGCTCGCGAGCGGCTCCTCCGGCTCCAGCACCACCGCGAATTCGACGAGATCGAAACGCCGCACCCACACGAGCGTGCCGGCACCTTCCTTCGGCGCGATTTCCATCGCGTGCTGAAAGGCGTCCCCCGCTTCGCGCAGCGTCACGAGCCGGAACGCCGGCGGCAAATCCAGCCCCGGAGTATAAGGAGTGTCGATCCTGCTACGCACGTCGGAAGGCATTTACGCTCTCGATCCCTTGATCAGATTTTCATTGGTATAATTATAGCTTAGGCTTATAGCCAAGCCGCCCCGCTGAAAAGTGCCGCCAAATAAGGCGGAAGTAGCGGCTGGAGACGCGATGACGGAGAAGAAGCGTAACATCCTCGTCTGTTCGTGCGAGGACACGATGCCCCTGGACGAGGCGGGCATCGGCAAGGGTTGCAAGGGCGACAAGCTCGCGACCTTCCGGCATCTGTGCCGCACGGAGGTCGACAAGTTCCGCGCGGAGGCCGGAAAGGGCGAGCCGCTCACGGTCGCCTGTACGCAGGAATCGCCGCTGTTCTCGGAAATCGCCGCGGAAATTTCGCCGGAACTCGACATCAAATTCGCCAATATCCGCGAAACCGGCGGCTGGTCGAAGGATGCCAAAAAAGCCGCGCCGAAAATGGCGGCACTCCTCGCCGCCGCGGCCGAACCTTCGCCGCAATACCCGCTCGTCGGCCTGAACAGCGAAGGCATCATCCTGATTTACGGCCGCGACGAGCGCGCGATCGAAGCGGCGCGCATGTTGAAGGACAAGCTCGACGTCACCGTGCTGCTGTCGAAGCCCGGCGAGATCGCTCCGCTGCGCGTCAACGAATTTCCAGTCGCCAAGGGCACGATCAAGAACGCCAAGGGGCATCTTGGCGCTTTCGAACTGGTGGTCGATGATTTCGCAACGCCAAGACCTTCTTCGCGCGGCAAGCTGGAGTGGACCGACGCGCGCAACGGCGCGAAGTCCGCTTGCGATCTGATCCTCGATCTTTCCGGCGGGCAGCCGCTGTTCCCCGCGCACGATCTGCGTGACGGTTATCTGCGCGCGGACCCGAACGATCCGCCTGCCTTGTTGCGCCAGGTAATCAAGGCGCAGGATCTGGTCGGTGGCTTCGACAAGCCGAAATACATCAAATTCGACGAGCATCTGTGCGCGCATTCGCGCTCCAAGATCGTCGGCTGCCACCGCTGCCTCGATCTGTGCCCGACCGGCGCGATCACGCCGGGCGACAAGCATGTCACCATCGACGAATATATTTGCGCGGGCTGCGGCGCTTGCGCGGCGGTCTGCCCGACGGGTGCCGCGTCTTATGCCCTGCCCAGCGCAGATGCGCTTTTGCGCAGGCTGCGCACGTTGCTTTTCACCTACCGCGAAGCGGGCGGACAGAATCCGGTCCTGCTGCTGCATGACGAACAACACGGCTATGAGCTGATCGATGCGCTCGCGCGCCACGGCGACGGCCTGCCGGCGAATGTGCTGCCAGTCTCCGTCAATGAGGTGACACAGGTTGGCATCGAGGCGGTCACGGCGGCTTTTGCCTATGGCGCGGTGGCGTTCCGTTTTCTTCTCCGCGCCAAGCCCCGCCATGATGTAAGCGGCGTTGCGAAAACAATCGCGCTGGCGGAAACGATCCTGACCGGGCTTGGGTTTGGTGCCGGCCGCGCCGCCACGATTGAAACTGACGATCCGGACGCGCTCGGCGAAACCCTGCGCGCGATCAAGGCGGGCGCTGCCGTGAAAGAACCCGCGAGCTTCCAGCCCGTCGGCGCCAAGCGCGACGTGATGCGGCTTTCCTTCCGCGAACTCCAGCGCGTCTCGCCGAAGCCGGTCGATGTGATCGCGCTTCCGGCCGATGCGCCGTTCGGCAAAATTGAAATCAATGTCGAAGGCTGCACGCTTTGCCTGGCCTGTGTTTCTGCCTGCCCGACCGGCGCACTGCTCGACGATCCGGAGCGGCCAACACTGCGCTTTGCCGAGGACGCCTGCGTTCAATGCGGACTTTGCAAGGCGACTTGCCCAGAGAAAGTGATTTCGCTGACGCCGCAGATTGACTTCCGCGCCGCCACCGCGACCGCGCGTGTGCTCAAGGAAGAAGAGCCGTTTCACTGCATCCAGTGCAGCAAGCCCTTCGGCACCAAAAGCACGATCGAGCGCGTCGTCGCGAAACTCGAAGGCAAGCACTGGATGTACAAGGGCCAGGCCCGCCGCCTTGAAGTGCTGAAAATGTGCGACGACTGCCGCGTGATCGCGATGACGGCGGATTCCTTCGATCCGCACGGCGCCCCCGAGCGCCCGAACGTGCGCACCACCGAGGACTATCTCCGCGAGCGCGACGAGCAGGAGCGGAAGGGCTAAGTTCTTCCGCTTTCAGGTAAATTTTTTCCATTGCGCCAGTCCCGCGTCTCCATCAACATTTTTGATGGGGAGGCTGTGATGTTGCGTACCTGTTTTGCGGTTTGCTGGTTGCTTGCGTCAGTTTCGGTTGCCGCCGCGCAATTCAGTGCATGGCGAGTGGGCAAGGGGGAAGACATTGTCAGCGGCAAACAAAGAAGCATCGCCCAGATTCAAACCAGGAATGTCGATCAGCAAAGTTATCAGAAAGTCAAAGGCGCCGTTCTGACAATTTTCTGCGATGGCGGCAAAACCGGCGCCCGTATTCAATTTATGGGCAAGGTCAGCTTTTCGTCGCAAGTCACCATCCGGTACAAGACAGACCGTCACGAGCAGAATGACTTCAAGACGAATACGTCCTCGGATCGCCGCAGCGTGTATTTTCGTAGCGGCACGGAAGCTGCCGAATTCGCCCGGCATGTCGGCGCGTCCTCGAAACTGCTGATCCACACCGATGCGCCAGGTACTGGAATTTCGCGCGCGATATTTGAAACAACTGGCGCCAGCGATGCGATCACCGCCGCACTAAAAGATTGCCGCTAAGCCGTCACTTCGCGTTCGTGACCTTGGCGAGAAAATCCACCAGCGCTTTGCGGTCATCCGCCGACCCAATCGTCTGCTCGGGCATCTTGGTGCCGGGCGTGTATTGATTGGGACCGACTTCAAACAATTTCGAGACGGTCTCCGGCGTCCACACCACGCTCATCTGCTTCAGCGCGGGCGAGAAATTGTAACCCGGCAGGGTCGCGATCCTGCGGCCGAAAATCCCGTGCAGCGTCGGTCCCGCGCGATTGCCTTCGTCCGGCGTCAGCGTGTGGCACGCAACGCAGGCCTTGTAGATTTCAGCGCCGCGGTCGCCTGCATATTGCGCCAGCGGATCTTCCGGCCCGCCCGCGGCGACGGCGCCGAGATGCTCACCCGTGATCGCATCCCAGCGGCGCACGAGACGATCGGTGCCGCCGGTAATAATTGTCTTGTTGTCAGAGAAAAATCCTACCGACCACACCGGAAGGCCGGGGCCGACCAGCGTGCGTTCGACCTTCCGTGATTTACGGTCAACGACGGCGACCGAGCCACGGATGCCCGCTGCTGCGATGAGGTTTCCATTGGACGACATCGCGAGCGAAACAACAGGCGACTCGGCAACTTCCAGTTCGCCGGTAACCTCGCCCTTCGGCGAAAGAAAATAAATTTTTCCGTCCGCGCCGCCCGTGACGATTTCGCCATCCGGCGCGATCGCGACGCCATTCAGCGGTGTCGGCAGATTAAACGCGGCCTCGGTGTTTGCGTCGAGCTGCCAGAAGCGCAACGCGACGTCGTAACCCGCGCTTACGAGCAGTTTTCCATCGCGCGAGAATGCAATGCCGTTCACCGCCGCGGTGTGGCCCTTCAACACGCGCGGCTCGCCGCCCTTCAACGGCCACAGCCGGATCGTATGGTCCCACGAGGCCGAAGCGAGCGTTTCGCCATCGGGAGAAAGCGCAAGCGCCACGATAGGCGCGGTGTGGCCTTCCATGGTGCGGACGGGAAGCGGATTGCCCGCCGCCCAGATCGCGATTTTTCCGTCCTCGCCGCCGGTGGCGTAGCCGTTCTTCAACACGGCGACGGCATTCACGGCGCTCTCGTGGAAACGCAGCACCTGCTCGGCCGAATTTTTCGTCATCGACCACCGGATCGCGGACGTATCGAAGCTGCCGGAGATCGCCGTTTGCCCGTCGGGCGAGACCGCCACCGCGCGCACCGGCCCGCCATGCCCGCGCAATTGCGCATGGGCGGCGCTGGAGGCGATTACAAAAGCGAGGATGCAAAGCTTCCGGCCGGTTTTTAATTTCACTCGCGACTCCGTTACTTATTTCCGGCCGGTTTCATGCCGAGCGATGCAATTTTCGCGCGCACATCCGGATCGCGCAAGGCTTCCAGAAACGCTTTTACCGCGGGCCGTTCCCGGCGCGGTTCCACCAGCAGGAAGTCGTAATGCTCCGGCGCGATGGGCAGGAACCCGAGGCCGTATAGTTTCGCCACCGATGAAATCGCAATGCCCCAGTCGGCGCGGGACTGTGAAATGGCAGCCGCCACTGCGTTGTGGGATTTCGGCTGGTTGCCGTAGCCGCCGGGTTTTTTCCCGGCGAGAAGCTGGTCGATCAGTACGCGCGTGCCGGCCCCCGCATTGCGGTTGACCATGAGCGCCGACGGATCAGCGAGCGCGGTCCTGATCGCCTCTTCCGCTTTCTTTCCTTCAAAACGCTTGTCACCCGGACGGAACAGAAATCCCTGCATCCGCTCCCAGCCTTTCACCAGCGAAAGACCGGGTGAAAGCAGATACTCATTGTAGATTCCGCTTTTCGGATCGACGAGATGCACGGGCGCGAGATCGCATTCGCCGCGTTTCGCGGCGGAAACGCCGCCCTGGCTGCCGACCGCGATGCGGCGCACGGAAAATCCTTCGTCCGCGAGTTTGCCGAGCACCGCGTCGAGCGCAACGCAATGGCTGCCGACAATCACAAGATCGGGCACGCGCGCGGCTTTGCCGAGCAGCGTGACTTTATTTTCCGTATTCGCATCAAGCGCGCCTGCCAGCGCGTCGATCTCCAGAAATCCGTCGGCTTCCGAAAAAGTCGTCACCGATCCGGAGCCTTTCGAAATTGGAAATGCGATCGTCCCTTCGTCGCCCGCGACCAGCGCGACGAGGACAAATTCCTTGCGGCCCATTTCGGACGGCAGCCGCACCGGAACTTTTGCCGAAATCTGTTCCGCCGATTCCGGCGGCTGGCCCGCGTATGCACGGATCACCGGCGCGACATAAGCGTGGAAAGTGAAAATCGCCGAGGTAGGAAATCCCGGCAGCACCACGACCGGCTTTTTTCCGATGACGGCGAGACACAGAGGCTTGCCGGGTTTCAGCGCGACGCCATGAACCAGAATACCGGGCTTGCCAAGTTTGGAGACGACCGTGTGGGAAAAATCGCCCGCACCTTTCGACGTGCCGCCCGACAGCACCACCATGTCGCAAGTCTCGAGCGCGCGCTTGAGTGCTGCATCCAGTTTTTTCTCGTCGTCCGGAAACGCGCCGAACGCAACAGGCTCGCCGCCAGCCTCCAGAACAGCCGCCGCGATGATCGCGCCGTTGGAGTCGTAAACTCCACCGGGTTTCAGTTTTTCGCCGGGCGCCACCAGTTCGTCGCCGGTGGAAAGCACCGCCACTTTCGGCCGCGTCACCACTTCGATTTCCGCAATTCCACAGGCAGCCAGCATTCCGATTTCGCGCGAGCCGATCAACGTGCCGCGGCGCAGGAGATTTTCCCCGCGCGCGATGTCGGAGCCGGCATAGGAAACGAACTGTCCCGGCGAAACCGCGCGGCGGAGTTCGATGGCGGGCCGCTCACCTTCGATCAGGTCGGTCCATTCGATCATCACGACGGCATCCGCGCCGCGCGGGATCACACCGCCGGTCGCAATCGCTGTCGCCGTGCCGGGCGCGACCGTGAGCGTCGGCGGCGTGCCGCAGGTCAACACTTCGGCGTTGAGCGTGAGTTTTTTCGGCGAAGCGTCGCTGGCGCCTTCGGTGTCGGACGCGCTCACAGCGAAGCCGTCCACATTGGAGCGGTCGAAGGGCGGCGCATCGACGGGTGCCGCGAGATCGTCTGCAAGCACACGGCCCAGTGCATCCTTGAGCAAAACTTTCTCACGGCCGAGCGGCTTCAGTTCCAGATGCTGCTCGAAGCGGGTGTGCGCTTCCTCCGGCGAAACAACCTCAAGGAATTGCTCCTGCCGCGCGGCGGCGCGGATTTTTTTCAACAGTTCTTCCGCCGGCGCGGGCGGCTTGGCCCGGTCGCTGTTCATGGCAACGGCCTCATTTCAACGCTGCTTCCGGCGGCGAAGCCCTCGCTCTGCGGCGGCACCAGCACCCAGCCATCGGCGGCGGTGAGCGACGAGAGCGGCAACATGCCCGCCGCCAGCGGCTCAACGCCGTCAGCCGCGCGCCGCACCGGAATCATTTCCGCGAGGCCGACGGTGGAAGTGATTTTCCTCGCAAGCTTCACCGGCAAACCATTCAGCTCCGCTTTTCTTCCTGCAAGCCGCGCGATCAATTCAACACCCACGATCAGGAACCCCGCCAGCGCGGAATCGATCCTTCCGGGCAACATCAGCACCGGGCGCTCCCTGGCTGAGCCGAGCGCCGCCGTCTCGCCGGGAGAAATTCCAAACCCATGCGCATCCACGCGGCCGATGCGCGCGAGCGTTTTGACGCTTGAATCGTTTTTTCCGCTGCCGGTGCCGCCCACCGTCAAAATCATATCGGCTGCCTTGTCGAGCAGCGCGGATTCCAGCGACGACGCTTGCGCGATCTGCGCGATGCCGCCTGCCTGCTCCACCGCGCGCACCAGAAGCGGCGTGATGCTGTCGGCTCCGCTCCGCGAAGCGACACTTACGGAAAAAATATTCACGCGCGGTCCCCGCGCGTAAACTTTTGCAATTCCCGCCGCGCGCAACGCCGCCACATCGGTGGCGCGCAGGATTTCTCCCGCCCGCCGCAAGACGCCCTTACCCGCATCGCCGCCCGCAACCAGCACGCCGTCGCCGGGGGTCGCGGGCACCACCGCTTCCGCTCCGGACGCGCTTACATTCACCGCGTCCACCGGCAGCACGGCATCGGCCCCGCCGGGCATTTTTCCGCCCGCTTCCACCCACTGATAAAAATCCAGCGGCACCGGCGCATAAGGCCCTGCATCGGAAATTTTCGCCGATGCCACCGCCCATCCGTCCCTGAGTGCCACGGGAAAAGGGGGCAGCGGTCCCGCGGTAACCGCGTCTGCCCCCAGCGTCAGCCCGGCCGCTGCCCCGAGGTCGGTTTCCCGCGCTGCAACAGGGGTCACAGCCGCGATCATTCGCAGCAGGTCCGGCAGCGGCGTCAGCCGGGAAATCCTTTGCAGGGCTTCGGGTTGCGGGCTCATGGGAAGATGTCTAGCCGATGCCGCCCCGGCAATCACCTGCTATACAATCGCCATGACCGAGACCGTGCTGAACCTGCGTAAACTGAAGTGTCCGCTGCCCGCCCTGAAGACCCGCAAGGCGCTGACCCGGCTCCAGGCCGGGGACGAGCTGGTGGTGGAATGTACCGATCCGCTCGCGGGCATCGACATCCCGAACCTTTTGCGGGAAACAGGCGATAAGCTCTTGCACACGGACAAAACGCCGGACCTGATCGTGTTTCGTATCCAGAAACAATAACGCATGTCGCGGGGGCGACGAATGCAGAGACTGCCACTTAAAATTCCGGCCTTGCTGGGCGCGCTCCTGATCGCGCTGACCGTTTCCGCGCCCTCGGCGCAGGAGCGCCTGCCGATTTTCGACGCGCATCTGCATTACAATTCCGAGCCTGCACTGTGGCCGATCGAAAAAGTGCTGGAAACTTTTCAGCGCAACAATGTCAGGGGCATTCTCTCCACCAGCCGGCCGAATATCGGCACCCATGTGCTGATGGACCTGAAGCCGGAAAGCGTCTGGGTGGTTCCGTTCATCCGTCCTTATCGAACAAGGGCTGACATCCAGACCTGGTTCAAGGATCCGGAAATCTTCGCGATGGTCGAGCAGGAATACAAGCGCGGCTATTATCGCGGCGTCGGCGAATTCCATATCTACGGCAAGGCCGCGCACGGCGAGGTCGCGAAGAAGCTCGTGCAGTTCGCCGCCGAGCGTGACCTATGGATTCACGCCCATTGCGACGAGGAAGCGCTGGAAATCCTGCACTCCCACGACAAGCGCGCGAAAATCATCTGGGCGCATACGGGATTTTCGACTTCCACCGCGCGCGTGCTGGAGCTGATGGAAAAATATCCAAGCCTCATGGGCGAGCTTTCGTTCCGCAGCGGCATCGTGGAATCCTCCGGCAAACTCTCCGCCGACTGGAAAATCCTGTTCGCCCGCGCCTCCGACCGGTTCCTGCTCGGCTCCGACACATGGATCCACGAGCGCTGGATGCAATACGACGCGATCATGGACGGCTACCGCGCCTGGCTCGCGCAATTGCCCGACGAGCAGGCCCGCCGCATCGCCTATCAGAACGGCGAAAGACTTTTCGGTCCTCGCAAGGTAAATTGAATCATGAACGTGAACGCGCCTGCGGCTCCCAAGGATAAACCGGCTGAGACCAAGGCCGTCCGCCCCGAACTCGCGACCGGCATCTGGCCGCCGGCTGCCACGCCATTTCGCGCCGATCTCGGCATCGATTTCGACCGCTATTTCGCGCATTGCAAGAAACTGCTCGCCGACGGCGCGCATGGGCTTGCGGTGCTTGGCACCACGAGCGAGGCGCTCTCGCTGGATTTAGGCGAGCGCGAACAGGTGCTGGAGCGCTTGATTAAATCCGGCATCCCCGGCTCGCAGCTTCTGCCCGGCACGGGTGCGGCTTCCATCGGCGATGCGGTGCGGCTGACGCGCCACGCCGTATCACAGGGCGTGCGCGGCGTGCTGTTGCTGCCGCCGTTTTATTACAAAGGCGTTTCGGACGCGGGGCTTTATGCCTTCGTCGCGGAAGTCATCAAGCGGGTCGGCGACAAGCGGCTCGCACTGTATCTCTACAATTTTCCGCAGATGACCGCGATCCAGTGGTCGCCGGATCTGGTCGGCCTGCTGCAGCAGGATTTTCCCGGCGTCGTGGTCGGGCTGAAGGATTCATCCGGCGACGTGGATTATCTGAATACGCTGCTCGATTCCTATCCCGGCTTCGCGGTGTTTCCGTCGAGCGAGTCCTTGCTGCTTGATGCGATGCGCCGTGGTGCGGCCGGCTGCATTTCTGCGACCGCGAACACCCATGTCGCGAGCATCCGCAATCTTTACGACAACTGGGAAGACTCCGCGAACGCGGAGAACATGCAATATGCCTGCGCCGCCGTGCGCGCGGCGGTCGCTCCGTTCGGCTGGATTCCGGGCGTGAAGGCAATTCTCGCCGCGCGCGAGGGAACGCCGGACTGGGGCCGCACGCGGCCGCCGCTGGAAGGCCTCGAACCGAGGCAAAAAGCCGAGTTGCTCTCCGCCATCGCGGCGGCGGGCGGCTGATTACTTCTCGTCCTCAATCGTATTCCTGAGCAACCCGACCTTCTCGATTTCAATTTCGGCGATATCACCCGCCTTCATCCAGGCGGGCGGCTTGCGCGCGTGGCCGACACCCGAGGGCGTGCCGGTGAGCACGAGGTCGCCGGGCTCCAGCGTCATGCCTTGCGTGAGATACACAAGCGTCTCCGCCACCGGGAACATCATGTTGTCGGTGTTGTCCGACTGCATGACATTGCCGTTGATGCGGCTTTGAATTTTCAAGCCTTTTCCACCGGCGGGAATTTCATCCGCCGTCACCATCCACGGCCCAAAGCCGCCTGTACGGTCGAAATTCTTGCCCATGTCCCATTGCGTTGTCTTGCGCTGGAATTCGCGGATCGAGCCTTCGTTCAGGCACGACCAGCCGGCGATGCAGGAATAGGCGCTGTCCATCGTCAGGTGTTTCGATTTTTTTCCGACCACCAGAACAAGCTCGGCTTCATAATCGAATGTCTCCGACACTTTCGGCCGCAGCAGTGGCGCTCCATGCGGCGCAAGCGATGTGCGCGAGCGCATGAAGATCGTTGGGAATTTCGGGATGTTGTCTTTCTGCGGGCCTTCCTTGACGTGGTCGAGATAGTTCAGGCCGAGCGCAACGATCTTGCCGGGGTTCGCGACCGGTAGCGCATATTTCAAATCTTTGAGCGGTATGCGCGCATCGGCGGTCGCGCGCGCGGCAACCGCTGCGAGAGGCCGCAAATCGCCGTCGTGTCTGGCGAGCACATCTTTCAGGTCCGCGGGGAAAGCCGCGTCCACCGTTTGCAGGTCGATGACCTGATCGCCTTCGACCACGCCAAGGCGCAGGCCATCCTTGCCCTCAAAGCCAACGATTTTCATCGAATTTCCCCAGCCGACTCATATATTCGTAATATCCTATGCGTGGACGGCGCGCATGGAAATGCCGCCGTGTGATGCGGCGGCACTATACTTGATAGCAGATTAAACTAATTGCAGACGAGTGCGTGGACGGAGAAATAGTCCTTCTCGTCGGCCCAGCTTTGCAGCACCGACCAGCCGTTATTCCCGGCGAGCATGGCGAAGCTTTGCA
>CAZUJE010000064.1:0-15477 GCA_964620215.1 uncultured Hyphomicrobiales bacterium | reverse complement strand
GGCCGGGCGAACTGCTGATTCAATTCGGCACGGACGCGCAGCGCAAGCACTGCCTGCCGCGCCTCACGGAGGGAAAGGAAATTCCCTGCTTCGGCCTCACCTCGCCGGAAGCGGGATCGGACGCGGCGTCGATGACGGACTCCGGCATCGTGGTGCGCGACCCGAAATCAAACCAGCTCGGGATCAGACTCAATTGGCACAAGCGCTACATCACCCTCGGCCCGGTCGCGACGGTGATGGGCCTCGCGTTCAAGCTTTACGATCCGGATCATCTATTGAGCGAAAAAGAAGAACGCGGGATCACGGTGGCGCTGGTGCCGACCAATCTGCAAGGCATCGACATCGGCCGCCGTCATTTTCCGTCGATGCAGGTGTTCCAGAACGGGCCCAATCGCGGGCATGACGTTTTCATCCCTATCGACCATGTGATCGGCGGCGAAACGCAGGTCGGCCACGGCTGGAAAATGCTGATGAGCGCGCTGGCGGCGGGCCGCGGAATTTCGCTGCCGTCCCTGTCGGCGGCCGGCACCGCGCTGTCGGCGCGCACCACCGGCGCTTATGCGAGAGTGAGACAGCAGTTTCACGTGCCGATCGGAAAATTCGAGGGCGTGCAGCGCCGCCTCGCCCGCCTTGCCGCGACGGCTTATCTGCTCGACGCCGCGCGCCGCCTGACTTGTGCAGGATTGGATGAAGGCAAAAAACTCGCGGTGATTTCCGCGATCATGAAAGCGCATGCGACTAACCGGATGCGCGAGTCCATCAACGACGCGATGGACGTGCACGCGGGAAAATCCGTCATCGACGGACCGCTGAATTATCTGGGTAACCTGTATCGCGCGATTCCGGTCGGCATCACGGTGGAAGGCGCCAACATCCTCACACGCAACCTCATCATTTTCGGCCAGGGTGCCATCCGCTGCCATCCATACCTGCTGAAAGAAATGCTCGCGCTGGAAAATCCGGACCGCGAGCAAGGCCTCACCGATTTCGACAAGGCGTTCTGGAAGCATGTCGGCCACAGTATTAAAAACTTTTTCCGCGCGTGGTGGCGGAGCTGGACCGTGGGCTTCTTCGCACCCGCCCCGCAGAATGTCGGCAACGCGGAGCCCTTCTACAAACAGCTCTCCCGTTATTCCGCCTGCTTCGCGCTCGTGGCCGATCTTGCACTGCTCACGCTTGGCGGCGCGCTGAAGCGAAAGGAGATGTTGTCGGCGCGGCTCGGCGACCTTCTCTCCGAGCTTTATCTGCTTTCCGCCGCGCTAAAGCGATTTGAAGATGAAGGCGAACAACCCGCTGACTTCCCGCTGCTCGCGTGGAACATGGAAACCGGGTTCGAAGTGATCGACGACCGCTTCGACGAAGTGTTCGCGAATTTGCCGAGCCGTGTCGCTGCTTTTTTTCTCCGCACCATCGTGCAGCCCGGCGGCAGGCGGCGGCGCGGGCCGACGGACCGGCTCACGGTCGATTGCGCGGAGTTATTAATGTCTCCTTCGGAAGCGCGCGAGCGCCTCACGCCCGGACTTTTCCTCGGCAGCGGCGACGAGGGCATCGCGCGGCTGGAGCGCGCCTTCACGCTCGTCCATGACACCGAGCCGACCCGCAAGAAAATCCGGGACGCCAAATTGCCAAACTGGAAAGCTGCGCTGGAGCAAAAAATCATCGGCGCGGACGAGGCGAAAAAGCTTGAAGCCGCCGATGCGGCTGTCGCCAAGGTCATTGAAGTCGATGATTTCGCGCCGGAAGATTTCTTTCCGCTGAAGCCTGACAAGATGAAGCATTGACGCGAGGCGTCCGCGCCCTCAAATAAAACGCGCGGAGTTTGCAATGCTCGTCAACAAGGCGCTCGATTTCATCGGTAAGCGGCTGGCTACTTATTTAACCGCGCCAATCCCCGGCTTCCGTCCGTCCGCCACCACAGAATTCGTCCATCTGCAAAACGCCATCCAGCCGGGCGATGTATTGCTCATTGAAGGCGATACCCGCATCGCCACCGCGATCAAGTACCTGACGCAGTCCACCTGGTCGCACGCATCGCTCTATGTCGGGCCAATCGATGGCCGCGTGGAGCCGGACGGCGAGAAACATTCCCTGGTCGAGGTATTTCTCGGCGACGGCGTGATTACCGCACCGCTCTCGAAATACCGGCACACCCATGCGCGCATCTGCCGCCCGGTCGGCCTACCGGATGACGAAAAGAGAAAAGTGATCCAGTTCGCGCTCGCCCGTCTCGGCTATCAGTATGACAGCAAGAATGTCATCGACCTGTTACGCTATCTTGTGCCGATACCGCCGGTGCCTGCCCGTTTCCGCCGCCGCATGCTGGCGCTCGGCTCCGGCGATCCAACGCGCGCGATCTGTTCGACCCTGATCGCGCAGGCGTTTCAGTCAGTCGGCTATCCGATCCTGCCAAGCGTCGAGAGCGTGGACGACCCGAAATCGCCGGTGAAGGACCGGGAGGCGCGCAAGGAGATTTTGCACATCCGGCATTATTCCCTGTTCGCGCCGCGCGATTTCGACATTTCCCCCTATTTCGCCATCGTGAAGCCCACCATCGAGGCCGGATTCGATTACCTGAAAATTCCGTGGGCGCGGGAGAAGCCGCCGGCGCTGCCTCCCGCTTGAGCAATCCATCACGCGCTTGTGCCCGCAAAAAGCCGCGCCATGTCCTATGATGTGGCCATGCGAATTCGTTTGCTGATTGCCCCGCTCCTCCTTGTAACGCTGATCTCCCCGAACGTACTGGCGCAGCCGCTGGCCGAACCGGCACCTGCTCCAGCGCCGCCGGATGCCGCGCAGCCGCAGCCTTCGCCCTATGCAATCAAGTGGGAAGTGAAAGGCCGCTTCCGGCTGTTCCGCTACGAGGAGGATTTCGAGCGGATCGCAAAGGCGCATCTGGAGGAAAAATCCATCCTCGCCGCCGAGCAGCGGCTTGCAATGATGAGCGGCGGCGATGGTTGGTCCAGAGGACTGGTCGAACGCAGCCTCTGCTTCGACGCTTACTCCAATCAATTGGAGCGCAGCTGTCGGCGGGGTTCGTCCAAATTTGCCTCCAGCCTGGAGCTGGAAAATTACCTGTCGCCCGAAAGTCATCGCGTGCGTTTCGGTCTTGCCGACGCGCCGGCGGCGGCCAACTGTCTTTGGCGGTTCGAGGACAGCGCCGGCACGTCCGAATTGCCTGAAATCGCCTGCGCGTCGGACACGATCCAGCGCATCAAGTTCGGGCAGAAAACCACCGTGCGTGTTGAGGTGAAAATTCCTGGCGAACCTTCCTTCGTCACCTCGGAGGAAATCCAGGTGCGCGATCTCCTGATCGCGGGGCTTGGCGACTCCATCGCATCCGGCGAAGGCAATCCCGACAAAGCCATCGACATCGGCAACGAGGGAATTTGCTTCCGTCGCCTCGGCGGCGAAGATAATTTCTATCGCCCAGTGCGGCGCGGCTTCATCGGCAACCACAGTTGCGAGGACGACGGCGGCCAGGCCGGCGACCGCGACAACTGGCTGAAAATCCATTCGGAGTGGAAGAGTCCCGCCTGCCACCGCTCGCTCTACGGCTACCAGATGCGGACCGCGCTGGCGCTCTCGATTCAGGATCCGCATATCGCGGTGACGTTCCTTCCGCTCGGCTGCTCCGGCGCGACCATTTCCAATGGGCTGCTGGGCGCGCAAAAAGCGCGGGAAAGATTCTGCGACGACAAGGGCCGCTGCACGCCGGGCAACGTACCGGCTCAGCTCGATCAGTTGCGCGATCTTTTGCGCGCGGCGCAGCAGACCAATAAAGAACGCCAGCTCGATCTTGTACTGTTGACCATCGGCGCGAACGACATCGGATTCTCGGAACTGGTCGCCGATGCGATGGTGACCGCGCCCGGCGAACGCAAGCGTCTCAGCCGCATGATCAGCGACGTGAAACAGGCGCGCACCTATATGCGCGACCTGCCGAAAAATTTCGTGCAGTTGCGCCAGCGGCTGGCACCCTTCGTCGGCAACAGGCTGGAGCGCGTCGTCTATACCACCTATGCGAACCCGGGATTCAAAGCCGCCGGAGAGCTTTGCGGCACGCAAAGTGCGGGTTTCGATATTCATCCGGCCTTCGGCATCGATGCGAAGAAGCTCGCGGAGACTTCGGAATTCCTGAAAACCGAAATGTTTCCGCGCGTGAAGGAACTCGCAACGTGCAAAGGCGACGGCATCTGCGCCAATCCGGCGAACGATGCGATGACCTTTGTGGACGAACACCAGAGCGCCTTCGACAGCCACGGTTTCTGCGCGGCGGCCGACAGCGACCCAGCCTTCGACCGGGAATGTTTTCTCGCCGACGGAAAAAGTTTCGAGGACGATCCGCAAGCGGCGGCGAACCAGCCGCTCCGCTGCGGCCTCGGCATTGAGCAGTTTAAGCCCTACACGCCGCGCGCGCGCTGGATCCGCACGCCGAACGACAGCTATTTCAGCGCGATGACTTATCCCGACGGCATGTCCACGTTTCTCCAGCCGCTGACGATTCACGACGCGGTCTGGGGCATCACCAGCGCTGTCTATGGCGGCGCGTTGCATCCGACCGCCGAAGGCCACGCGGCGATGGCGGACGCGGCGTTGAAAGCGGTGAAAAGCGTTCTCGAAAAGCGCGACTAGCTCAATGTACCAAGTACGGGCAAAGCCTTTTTCATTTGTAATCGGATGTTTGTTTGAGCCGAGTTAGCTCAACCTCGTACTTTTCGATCGCACTGAAAATATCGTCATCCCTCAAAACTGGCCGGTTACCGGCGCGAGTCACTTGAATCTCCGCTCGGCAAACCAGTTCTTGAATGCGACAATTATCGTGCGTGATTCGCTTCGGATATAGGGGACGAAGAGATGATCAGGATTGGGAACACGGCTTTGGCCGCAACGGTAATCACGTTGGCTCTCGCATCGGCGGCATTCGCGGAAACGCTCATCATCCAGGGATCGACGACGTTCAACCGCAGGATCATTGAACCGCACAAGGCGCAGATCGAAGCAATGTCGAAGCACGAATTGACCGTGATCCCGAACAAGTCGCTGCCTGGCCTCATCGCCTTGCTAGAAGGCCGCGCACATCTGGCAATGATTTCCGCGTCATTGAAGACCGAAATCCAGGCGCTTGAGAAAAGCATGCCCGGCCTTTCCTACGAACTTCTGCGAGCGCATGAAATCGCAACCACGCGTGTTTCCATCGCCCTGCATCCGAGCAATCCGGTGCGCAAGGCGTCGCTGAACCAGATCAGGAAAGTTCTGCTCGGAGAGACCAGCAACTGGAAAGAACTTGGCGGGCCTGACTTGCCGATCCGCGTCGTTCTGGTTGGCGGCGGCGGCGGTGTGACCGCTGTGATTGAGGCGGATTTGCTCGGCGGTCAATCCGCCAAAGGCTCTCATGTTCTCTATGTGAAGACGCCAGTCCAACTTGTTCAGGTGGTTGCGCAAGAGCCGGGTTCGGTGGGCTTCGCGCAGCTCGCGCTTACGAAACAAAAAAACCTGCCCGAGCTAGTCACCGAAGCCCCGATCGAACAGACATTGTCGCTGGTTACAAATGGCGAGCCCACGCCGGCAATGAAACAAGTCATCGAGGCCACACGGAAAATGGCAGAAACATCCATGTAGCGCTCGGCTCGAAATACGAACGACCCAGTTCTCAGCGCCGCATCAGCTCGGAATAAACCTGCAAGCCCATGTGGCAATCATCCAGCGCGCGGTGCGTCTGGTCGTGATCGACGCCGAGATGGCGCGCGACGGTTTTCAGCTTGTAATTCGGCAGACCCGGTAATCTCTTTCGCGCCACCGCGAGCGCGCACATCGGCAGGTTCTTCACCTGCATCCTGAGCCGTTGCGCTTCGGCGCGCAGGAAGCCCATGTCGAAATTTACGTTGTAGGCCACGAGCGGCAGCCCGCCGACGAATTCCGCGAAACGCGGCAACGCTTCCCCGATCGGATCGCCATCCTCCAGCATGTCGTCGGTGATGCCGGTGAGCCGCGTGATGAAACGCGGGAGCCGCTGACCGATGCGGATCAGCGACTGAAATTCTTCGCGCACCACCGCGCCGTCGCCGACCTTGAGGGCGGCGATTTCGATGATGCGGCAGCCATGCGGGCTGAGCCCGGTGGTTTCAAGGTCGAAGAATACGAAACGCGCGCCGTCATAGCGCTCGGTCAGCAAATCCACCGCGCGCTGGGATATGGAACGGCGCTGAAGCATGAACTGATTCTCCCCGCCACTTCTTAGCGGGCGGAGTCAGTTCACGCCAAGCTTCTTCTGCAAGCTGGTGGAAGTCGTCGTGTACTGGAACACGAGCTTCTTGTCCGGATACACGATCTTGTGGGCGGCCTGCGACATGAGTGCGGCTTCATGGAAGCCGCACAGGATCAGCTTCAGCTTGCCCGGATAACTGTTGATGTCGCCGATGGCGAAGATGCCGGGCTCGGAGGTCTGGAATTTCTCCGTGTCCACGGCGATCCGCTCTTCATGCAGGTTCAGTCCCCACTTCGCGACCGGGCCGAGCTCCATGGTCAGGCCGAAGAACGGCAGCAGCGCATCGGCATCAATGGGGAAGGTCGAATTGTCGTCGCGGCGGCCGATCACGCGCATCAGCTTGCCGTTCTCGCCTTCCAGCGCATGCATCTGGCCGAGCACGAAATCGATTTTTTTGTCTTTCACCAGCGCCTGCATTTTGTTGACGCTATCGGGCGCCGCGCGGAACTGGTCGCGCCGGTGCATCAGCGTCACGCGCTTCGCTACCGGCTCAAGGTTAAGCGTCCAGTCGAGCGCTGAGTCGCCACCGCCGACGATCAACACGTTCTGGCCGCGGAACTGCTCCATCTTTCGCACAAGATAGAAGATCGATTTGTTCTCAAAATCCTCGATGCCGGGCAGATGCGGGCGCTTGGACTCAAACGATCCACCGCCGGCCGCAATCACCACGACCTTGCACTCGAACACAGTGTCCATGTTGGTCTTCAGCCGGAACCCGCCATCGATGCGCGCGAGTTCATCCACGCGCTCGCCGAAATGAAACTCCGCACCGAACGGCTTGATCTGCTCCAGCAACTGATCGGTCAGCGCCTGCCCGTTGATGATCGGGATTCCGGGAATGTCGTAGATCGGCTTCTCCGGATAAAGCTCCGCGCACTGGCCGCCCGGCTTTCCGAGAATGTCGATGAAATGGCATTTGATGTCGACGAGCCCAAGCTCGAACGCCGCGAACAGGCCGCAAGGGCCAGCGCCAATAATCACCGCATCGGTCTTGATCAGTTCAGTCATGGTCTTTTACGCAAAATATCCGTGAATTCAGGGATAATTCCAAGCATTGCTGTACTTTGCCTGAAGCGAAATGCCAAGCGCGGCCAAACGCCCGCGCGCATCGCGTTCGCCGGCGAAAGCGAGCAGCCCGCGCGAATACTCTTGAATCAGCCCTGCTGCGAGGGCGTGTGAACGATCAGCCCGTCGAGTTCGTCCGTCACCTTGATCTGGCAGGACAGCCGCGAGGTCGGGCGCACGTCAAAAGCAAAGTCCAGCATGTCCTCTTCCATCGCAGAGGGCGGACCGGCTTTTTCCTTCCACGCCTCGTCCACATGCACATGGCAGGTCGCGCAGGAACACGCACCGCCGCACTCGGCGACGATGCCGGGGACGCCATTGCGAATGGCGTTCTCCATCACGGTCGAGCCCACTTCGGCATCGATCACGCGCTCTTTTCCTTCATGGTCGATGTAGTGGATTTTCGGCATTGGACAGGAAGAAATCCGGGAGGAATGTTTCGGGTGCTCCCTATATAGGGACGCGCCGCGAAATGCGAGCCTGCCCGCCTCTGCTGAAATGACGCGGGAGACAAATTTACGCGATGAGGTCCGTGAGCGCGAGGCGGGCTTCCGCCACCCGTGCCGAGAGCCGCGCGAGCGATCCGATCACTTCAATCGGATCCTCATCGACCTTTTCCATTTCCTCGGCGGCGGCGGCGACCGCGAGCGCGCCAACCCCAAGGGCCGCACCCTTCAGCGTGTGGGCGGCCCGGCTGCGGGCTTCGGGATCGATTGCCTCGGCGACTTCGGCCAGCATTTTCTCCGCCTGCCGCTCGAACAGGCCAAGCACTTCCAATGCGAGTTCGCGGCTCCCGAACGTCGCCTTGTTCAGATGATGCAGGTCGAACGCTTCGCTGGTCTGGCCTGAACTATCCCGGGCCGAATCCGTGTTGATCGCCACGCGATGTTCCCCCGAACTGAATGCGCGGGAACATCATGACAGATTCGCGGTAAATGAAGTTTCGCCTGCGACGATTTTAGCGGGGTTTCTTACCGAGGATTTTGTATCCCGCTTCGGTGAGGCGGGCGACCAGCCAGTCCGGCTTGATCGGGTTCTTGATCCAGGTCTCGGCCCACCCGTGGGCAATGCAGGACTCGATGGTGCGGCGGGGAATTTCCTGGCCTTCCTCGTCGAACAGCGGGAGCTTGCCGCCGGGTTGCCGGAGCCCTCTTTTGAGGTAGCGAAGCTGGGCCTCGGAAGGGCCGTCACCGGGGTCCGGCGCCCATGGCGGCCTTCGCTTCTGCCCCTCAAACCCTTTTGCCGCCTTGGTTCGCATGGTTAACAAACCGCTAAGGCGTTAACTGTGTTTGTAATGGCCTTGCGATCATCGTTCCAAAAACCCGCCCCATGCGGGTAGGATACCGGAGCGGTGGATAAGAGTCCCGGCCCAGCTGTGTTGGGCGGGCGGAAATCTCACATCCGGCGGAATCCACCCGTAGGCGACCGGAGGATGGGAACGGTCCCCCTTCTTCGGCCCCGATCGGCATGTAGCCGAGCGTGGTATTAGCGTAAGGACCGGAGGCGTTGCGTAATGGCCAAGACCCCCAAGAAGACCCAAGACCCGACCGAGGCAGCCCTTTCTGCGATTGAAGACGCCCTGAAACTCGGGGACGACAGCTTCTCGCCGACCGGAGCGCCCGCGGCCAACGACCCCTCCCAGACAGCGCCCGCAGGACCGTCACAGCGGCAAGGCCGCCGCCTTGAACGTGCAACGCGCGGCCCCGCCAATGACGACCGCCAGGCGGTCGGACAAATTCTTTCGGCCCTGCATGGCAAGCCGTCGATGCTCCCCTTCCTGATCGGCGGTGGCCTCGCGGTCTGGTGGGTGCTTCTCACCCTCATCATCGGTTACGCGCGCTCGCGCGACGAGATCGCTTCCGGCATCGGCGTGTTCGACCTGCCGGGCTTCTGGACATTCTTCACACTGCTGGTGCTGCCGCCGGTCGCCTTTATCACGATGGCGAGCTTCGTCCGCCGCTCGCAGGAAATGCGCATGGTCGCCCGCGCCATGACCGAGGTGACGGTGCGCCTCGCCGAGCCCGAAGGCGTCTCCACCGACGCGATTGTCAGCGTCGGCCAGGCCATCCGCCGCGAAGTCGCGGCACTCGGCGACGGCATCGAGCGCGCCATCGCGCGCGCGACCGAACTTGAAACCATGGTGCGCGACGAAGTCTCGACGCTCGAGCGCGCCTATGACGAAAACGAAATCCGCGTCCGCACGCTGGTGGAAGAACTCCAGAACGAGCGCGACAGCATCGTGTCCCACGGCACCCGCCTGCGCGACGCAGTCGCAAACGCGCATGACGGCTTCAATCTCGACGTGAAGAATGTCTCCGACAGCGTCAACGCGGTCATCGATCAGGCCGTCACCCGCATCACCGATCATATTCTGATCCAGTCCGAGACCGCGCGCTCGCAGCTCAACGAAGCCGGCGACGTGGTGCTGGAGTCCTTCGGCGCCAAGAGCAACGACATGACCGACCGGCTCACCCAGATCGGGCTGGAAGTGGCGAACGCGATCAGCACGCGCGCCAACAAGGTCACCGACGAAATGGACGAGTCGCTGGAAACGATTGCCGGCGCCATCGCCGCCAAGGGCGACGCCGTGCGCGACGTGCTGGCCTCGCGTCTGCGCGCCGCCGAAGATTCCATCGCCCAGCGCGGCAACGAAATCGCCGACCGCGTCTCCTCCGACAGCGCCACCCTCGCCCGCCGCATCACCGACGGCTTGCAGGGCTTCGACACCACCGTGCGCGTTTACGGCACCGGACTGCTGGATCAGATCACCCAGACCGTCGATTACGTGAACGAGCACACCAAGACGACGCTCGGTAACTTCGACGAGAAGGTCGGCGCGAAAATCCGCGAGACTCACGAAGGCATCGATTCCCGCATCAATCGCATCGAGGAAACCATCGATACGCGCGCGAAGTCGCTCAATGAAGCGCTCGCCGCGCGCACGATCGAACTCGCCAATACCCTCACCGAGGGCGGCAAGATCACCACCGAAGCGGTGGAGAAATCGCTCGCGGGCGCCGATGAGTATTTCGCCAACAAGGCGCAGGAAATCGCCCGCACCTTGACGGAAAAGACCGACACGATCGACCAGACGCTCGGAAGCCGCGCGGTTGCGCTCACCGAGAGCCTCGACGGCCGCATCAAGATTTTCGAAACCCAGGTAGCGGACCGGCTCGATAATATTTCCGGCTCCATCGAGAGCAAGGGCATTGCGGTTGCCGATCAGCTTGCCGCCAAGGTCCAGGCTGTTTCGGCCCTGCTGCGCAGCGACGCGTACCAGGTCGAGACGACGCTCGTCGAACTCGCCGAGCGGGTCTCGAAGACCCTCATCGAACGCACGCGCGAAGTCACCGCGAGCCACGAGACGCTGCGCACCGATGTCACCAACGTGCTTGGACAACTCGGCGAGGCCAACGTGCTCCTGAAGGGCACGCTCGAAAACATGACGGAAAACCTGACGCCGCTCGCCGGCACCGTCACCGAGCGCATCGCCGCGTTCCAGTCCACGCTCGAAAACACGCTGATCTCATCGCGCAGCTCGATCGAGCACATGGACGGCCAGATGCGCGATCTGCGCGACATCTCCACCGGCGTCGTGCGCGACATCGGCATCCTCACCCAGCGCTTCGAGGATCAGGGTCGCTTTATCTCCGGCGCCGCCGACACCTTGCAGGAAACCCATCGCCGCATCGACCAGACGCTTTCGGATCGCCGCGACGCGATTGAGCGTTTCACGTCGCTGCTCGGCAACCGCGCTTCCGACATGGAAGAGCGCCTGATCCGCTTCAACCGCCTGCTTCAGGATTCGCTGGGCGCCGCCGAGGAGCGCGCCCACGAGATCGCGAAGCTGGTGGCGGATTCCACCGCGCAGTCCACGAACGCGATCTCGCAGCAGTATGACGTGCTGCGTTCGCACAGCGAGGAAGAACGCGAACGCACGGCTGCATCGCTGAAGCAGAGCTACGACAAGACCATGGACGAAGTTCGCGCGATCTTCGGCGACGCCAACCAGCGCTTCGCGCAGGCCGCCGGCGAACTGCGCGAGGTCGCCTCCGAAGTACAGGCCGCACTGGAGACGACACGCCAGGAACTGAAGCGCGGCGTGCTGGAGCTTCCGCACGAGACGCAGGAGAGCACCAATGCGATGCGCCGCGTCGTGGGCGACCAGATCAAGGCGCTGTCCGAACTGAACGAGATCGTTTCGCGCCATGCGCGCGGGATCGATGTGGTCGAGCCGCGCCAGATCGCGGCCCCGGGCCCGCGCGTGGTCTCGAGCCGTGGCGAACAGGTCGCGGAATACGCCGCCCCCGCTCAACGAGCACCGATGCCGCGCGCCACGACAGTGCGCGCCATCGAACAGGAAGCCGAACCGCAGCCCCGCCGTGGTGGCGGTGGTGGTGGCGGCGGCGGACGCCAGAGCGGCGCCTGGCTGAATGAACTGCTCACCCGCGGACCGGCGAAAAGCGGCGAGGAATCCGAGCCCGACGCCGCGGGCTCACTCGACTCCCTTTCGGTCGACATTGCCCGGATGATCGACCACGAAGCCGCGGTCGAATTCTGGAGCCGCTACAAGCGCGGCGAACGCAACACCGTCACCCGGCGCCTCTACACGACGCAGGGCCAGAAAACGTTCGAGGAAATCCGCAAGCGCTATCGCAAGAGCGCGGAATTCCGCGAGACCGTGGACCGCTACATCGACGAGTTCGAGCGGCTGCTGGAACAGGTCGCCCGCGACGACCGCGGCCAGGCGCTGTCCAAGACCTATCTCACTTCGGATACGGGCAAGGTCTATACGCTGCTCAGCCACGCGGCGGGGCGACTGGGCTGATCGTCTGACATTGCGAAATTAAAAACGGCCGGGAGCGATCCCGGCCTTTTTTATTTACGCGATCTTCGCAAGCGAAATAACGACCAAAATCGAAACGCCTACAACAACAGATAAAAGCAAATGCATTGCTTTCTCCCGCAGTTGATTCGTGCGGAGAAAGTACCAAGCGCGGGGAATCTCACCCTAGCGAGTCAGGGTAGCGGCCAGACTCGCGGCTCAACCCATGCGAGTCTTTTCAATAGGATAGCGGGTCACGGCGCGGCGTTTTGACTCAGAGATACGCGATCAGCCGCCCGATCGTCGGCACCGCCAGCCAGATCAGAAGCGAGAGCATGGTCTGCAACCAGCCCCAGCCCGGCTTCAGGCGGTCCCAGTTCTTCATCTTTGGATACCAGAGCTTCCAGAATAGCGCCGCGTTGGCGAAGCCGATGGCGGCCAGCACGATTTTCGCGACGAACAGCGGGTTGCCCGCGAGCGGCCCCGCATCGGCGATGAACAGGATCAGGCCGCCGGGGATAAGCAGCGCCATGCCCACGAAGGCAAACGGGGTGAGAAAGGCCGTGGCCTGTTTGACGTTGATGGTTTTATGCCCGAGGCCGAGCAGCCGCAGATCGAGCGCCACGATCGAGCCGATGAACAACGCAATTCCCAGAACATGGATCACGTTGCCGAACGGATAAATCCAGGTGGAATGGCGGATGCCCAGACCGAGCGCCGACTCCTGAATAGCGATGGCCCAGAGCGGCCAGTGCGCGGCATGCTCCATCAGCGCATCTCGATCACTTTGCCGTTCACCGTGACGCGCTCGGCCCGCATCTCGTTTTCACGCACGGTGCTCGGATAGCCTTCCGCTTTCAGGGTCTTGCCCACCGCGATGTCGTCCCGCGCAAGGCCGCGCGACTGCATGCGCGAGGGCGGCGCCAGCGTGACCGTCCACTTCTTGCCGTTCAATTCCATAATCATTTCGCCATGGGGAAATTCGTAGGCCGACTCCAGCACCTTGCCTTCGATCACGACGACCTTGCTCGCGTCATAGCTGCCCCAGCCGTGATGGGCGGAAGCAGTACCCGCGGCAAGAATGGCGGCGGCTGCGAACAGCAGCGGAAGTTTTTTCATGACGCTCTCCCGACTCTCTCGCGATCAACCCTCGCAAGAGGATAACACGCGGACATGACAATCGGCCAAGCCTGATGGGCTAACATTGTGGAGAGCCCTTCGTTCACGAGCGCCTTCCACAACGGAAAAGGGCGGGGTCCTTTCGGAGCCCCGCCCTTTTGACCGCCCCACCCGCTAAGGAGTGGGGGTCACTTCTTTTTGCCAAAGACAAGTTGGCTGGGATTTTTCTCCAGATCCCTGATGAAGCGGGAGATGTCGGCCACCGCCCGGCGCGCGTCCGTCGCAAGCAGCCTGTATTCCTTCAGCGTCGGCTCGGTCTGGTTGCCCAGAGCGTCCGCCGCTTCACGGACGGACTTCGCGGCGGCGCCGATGTCGGCAATCACGCCTTTGCCGTCATTGTCCAGCTCGCCCGTGATGGCGGCGATATTCTTCACGATCTGGTCGATGCGTTTTTCGTTCTCGGCCAGCATCTTGTCGATGCGGTTCACGGCCGAGCGGGCGGCCAGCATCAAATCCTGGCTCGGTTCGGCGACGATGAGCGGGGTCTTGCCCTTCTCCACGGCGATGGCCGGCGCGCCCGCCTGCCCGCCCGTGAGAGTGACAGTCGCGATGCCAGTGAGACCCTGAAACTCAAGGCCGGCCTTGGTGTCGTTGCGGATCGGGGTGTTCGACGCGACGCCCACCTGCGCGATCACCCGGCGCGGATCGGCCGGATCGAGACTGAGATTATAGACCTCGCCGACGCGGATGCCGTTGAAGTTGACCGCCGAGCCTTTGCGCAGTCCCGATACGGAGCCTTCGTAGGCGATCTCATAGACAGCGCGGCCTCCGCTGTCGCTGACCCGCTGGATCCACCAGACAAATCCAAACCCGCCGATAATCACAGCAAGGGTGAAGACGCCGATGAGTACGTAATTCGCGCGCGTTTCCATGTGATACTCTTTCGCAGCCTAAATTCGTTTTCCTACGCGCACCTTTGCCCGCTTGCCGTGGAAGTAGGCCTTCAGCCAAGGGTGATCCGATTGAAGCATGGCCTCGATAGGCCCATGCGCAATAATCTTGCCGTCGGCCAAAGCCGCCACGCGATCACACGCCGTGTGCAGGCTGTCCAAGTCATGGGTTACCATGAAAACGGTGAGGCCTAAAGTCTGTTGCAACGCCATAATCAGCTCGTCGAAATCGCCGGCGCTGATCGGGTCGAGACCGGAAGTGGGCTCGTCCAGGAACAGGATTTCCGGGTCGAGCGCCAGCGAACGCGCAAGCGCCACGCGCTTGATCATGCCGCCCGAAAGTTCCGACGGCATTTTATCGCAAACATCGCGATGCAATCCGACCATTTCGAGCTTGGCGAGGGAGATTTCCTCCAGCAGCCGGGGAGAAAGTTCCAGGTTCTCGCGCATCGGGAACTGCACGTTCTGGCGCACGGTCAGCGAGGAGAACAGCGCCCCGCCCTGAAACAGCACGCCCCAGCGGCGCTCCAGCGCGGAGCGGTCTTCCTCGCTCAAGGCGTCGAGATCCTCGCCGAAAACATGGATCGCCCCGCTCCATTTCGGAATGAGGCCGATGATGGTGCGCCGGTGATAATCGGCGATTTCATCAGCTGGCTGGTGGACCGGACGCCGGAACTGGAGATATTCCTGCTGCGCTGGGACATTGGCGCGATGAAGTCGATGGTGCGGCCGACCAACCTGTTCACGACGCTCAAATGGATGGCCCATCCGCGCGTGACGGTGAAGCTGGACAGCCATCATCCGCCCGCGGCCTCCCATCATCAAAAGATCGTGGTGATCGACGATTGTTTCGCCTTTTGCGGCGGCATCGACATGACCGGCGACCGGTGGGACACACGCCACCATCGCGATGAGGAGCCGGGGCGAGTGCATCCCGACGGGTCGCCATATGGCCCCTGGCATGATGCGACCACGGCGCTGATGGGGCCGGTCGCTGCGGCGCTGGGCGACCATGCGCGCCATCGCTGGGTTGGCGCGGGTGGCGACGCGCTGATGCCGATCGAGGGGATTCAGGATTGCTGGCCGGACCATCTGCCGGTGCAATTTACCGATGTCGACGTCGCGATCGCCCGCACCGCGCCCAAGATGGACGATCAGGACGAACTGACCGAGATCGAACGACTCTATTGCCACCAGATCGCGGCGGCCCAGCACTGCATCTATGCCGAAAGCCAATATTTCGCGTCCCGCCG
>CAZUJE010000063.1:0-15671 GCA_964620215.1 uncultured Hyphomicrobiales bacterium | reverse complement strand
GGCTCGATCGCGGCCCAGACATAGCCAAGCGATTCCCAGCCGCGCGTGACGCCGCCCAGTCCATCGGGCGTCTCATCCGGCGCCTGCAATTCCAGCCGGTGACGCAGCTCGCCGATACTCGTCACAGCTTCGCCACCCGGTAGGCGGCGATCAGCGCGCTGACCGCGTCCGGCAGTTCGTCTTTCTCCACACGGTCGCGCTGCTCGTAATTGCGCGCGACCAGAAAACGGATGGCCTGGCGCAGGGGTGCCGGCACATCTTCCACCGCGTCGCCGTAACCCGCCGTCACATCGAGTTCGATGCCGCCGACCGTGCGGCCGGGCTGGCTCACATTCGCTCGCTCAAACGCGATGATGGCCGGTGCCGCCGCCGCATTCAGGGTGAAGGCATCGGTGTCGAGTGTGACCGCAGCACCTTCCAGCGGATGCACCCGCGCCGCTTCCAGCGAGACGAGCGGATTTACCGGGGAAACAATCCAGCCGGATGCCGGCCAGCGGTCGAGCACGATCCGCCATGTCTGCGTAATCAGCACGCGACGCGCGGCCTGTTCGACCTGCACACGCGCCGAGGCAATCAATGCCTCGATCAGATCGTCGTCGTCGTCATGTTCGACGCGGAGATAATTTTTCGCCTCTAGCAGCGAAACCGGCTCCGCCGCCGGACCCTCAATCAGGACCACCGCCATAAAACACCTCTAGCGATTGACAGAATTGCCGCTTGCGCGCACCCATCGGACGGGAGCAACGGAATGAAATTACGTTTGGCCGTATTGTTTGCGCTGGCGCTGACCAGCTCGCCGTCACCGGCGATGATCGGCGGCGTTCCCGCCTCGCCCGCGATTTCCGCGCAAACCGTGATGCTCAGTTCGACGCGCGGTTCGTTTTGCTCTGCCGCCGTGATCGCGCGCGATCTCGTGCTGACGGCGGCACACTGCGTGCAGCCCGGCGCCGATTATGCGGCGGTCGTGTTCGATGGCGGCGCGCCGAGTGTCGTGAAAGCCACGCGCATCGTGCTGCATCCGCGCTTCGATCCCTCGCTGTTCAAGGCACGCAAGCCGTCGCCGGATCTTGCCATCGTGAAACTGTCCGCGCCGCTTCCTGCGAGTTTCCGTACCGCGAAAATCGAACGCGAGCCGTTCCAGCCGAAACCGGGCGACCGTTTCACGCTCGCGGGCTTCGGCGTCACCAGCGAATCCGACCCGCAGTCCGCCGGAAAAATCCGCAGCGTCTCCCTGCCCGCTATCGGCAACACCATCGATTCCACCGGAATCATCATGGTGCGGCTGTCCGCGGGTGCGGAAAAAACCACGGGCGCCTGTATCGGCGATTCCGGCGGCCCGGTATTCCGGGCGGAAAAGCTCGCCGCCATCATCGGCTTCGCCACTGGCCGCGGCGACCGCGAATGCGGTTCCGTCACCGGTGCCACGCTGGTGGCGCAGCAATTCGACTGGATTGCCGCCACCGTGAAACTACTTGGCGCAAAACTTACAGAGTAATCGCCTCGGTGAATAAGTTGCCCCGATAAGTAAGGAATCGCTTTTCTCTCCCCTCGCCTTGGCTACACTCGTAGCCGGGCTGGGGGTTTTTGATGCGATTTCATAATTTCTTTTGGCATGGGCGCTTTTCGCGTCTCGCGGCGTTATTCGCGGCCTTCTCCTTATATACGGGCGAAGCCTCGGCGATCATCCAGGGCGTCTCCACCAATCTCGACCGCCACATGGTGCGCGTGCATGGCGGCCGCGGCATTCAATGCTCCGGCGTCGCCATCGATCGCAACGCGGTCATCACCGCCGCCCATTGTGGAGCTGGCAGCGTCAGCGCCGGAGGCCAGTATATCGGCGTCGTTTCCCACGCGCGCGGCACGGTGAAACTCGACAACGGTGAGAGCGTCACCGTCGTCGGCGACTCCGTGGTCGTGAAGCTGCGCTCGCCGCTTCCCGCTTCCATCATTCCGCTGCCGGTCGGCATTGCCGACAACGACGCGCCGTTCGTGATCGCGGGTTACGGCACGCCGAGCGAATCCACCCGCGCACTCGGAACGCTGCGCGAAGCGACACTCATTGATTCCAAGGTCGAGCGGCACATGCTGGTCGATCCGAAACGCAGCGGCGCATTGAGCGCCAGCGCCTGCTTCGGCGACAGTGGCGGGCCGGTGCTGCAACGCGCCGCCGGCGGCTACATTGTCGTCGGCGTCATCACGCGGGCGAATTATCCGAACCGGCCGATCGCCTGCGGCTTCTACACGCGCTATGCGCCGGTGGTTTCGGGCGGTGTCGCGGTCGCGACGCAGACCGTGCCGCCGGCACCCACACCTGCCGCTACGCCAAGCCAGACAACTGTTTCAGCCAGCGCCGCGCAGCTACCGCACCGTTTCATCGCACAGCAGAAGCATGAAGAACGCCCCGTCCTGTTCGCGCGTTGGAGCAATTATTTCGCTGAACAGGCGAAGGCGCGGGAAAACTATATGCGGAAGCCCCGCTGGCAGCCGCAATAGCCGCCGCGAAATTGCCCGACTGCCCTGAACAAATCCCTGCCTGGGGCGTTAGATTCGTCGCCCTTAGGGAGGTGCATCATGGCTCATTCCCACATTATTACTGGCGCCAGTTCGGAAGTGGCCCAGCCCATCATCAGAAAAATCGGCATCGCGGATCTGAAAGACGCGCTCGCCCGCGGCCTTGACGATTTCAAGGCCATGCCGAGCCACGCCATCTTCCTCTGCCTGATCTATCCCATCGTCGGCCTTGTGCTGTTCCGGGTCGCGGTTGGCTATGATGTGCTTCCGCTTCTTTTTCCGCTAGCAGCAGGCTTCGCGCTGATCGGCCCCTTCGCCGCGATCGGGCTGTATGAACTTTCGCGCCGCCGCGAGGCTGGGCTCGAGACCGACTGGACCCACGCCTTCGATGTGTTCCGCTCGTCCTCGCTTGGCGCCATCGCGGCACTCGGCGCATTCCTGCTGGTGATCTTCATCATCTGGATTGCCGTGGCGCAGGCGATCTACACCGCGAGCTTTGGATACGAGCCCGCGGCTTCCATCCCGGATTTCCTTGAGAAGGTTTTCACCACCTCCGCCGGCTGGCAGCTGATGCTGCTCGGCAACGGCGTTGGCCTGCTGTTTGCCTTCGTTGCTCTGCTGCTCAGCGCATCCTTTCCGATGCTGCTCGACCGCGATGTAGGCGTCGCGGGCGCGGTTTCCACCTCGGTTCGCGTCTTCACGGAAAATCCGGTGACGATGAGCCTGTGGGGCCTGATCGTCGGCGCGCTGCTGTTTATCGGCTCGCTGCCGCTGTTCTTCGGCCTCGCGGTCATCGTGCCGGTACTTGGCCACGCCACCTGGCATCTCTATCGCAAGGTGGTGGAGCCAACCGGAATTCCGCAGCCCGTACATGCTCCCTCACCGGAAGGCCGCCGTTATGCGGCGGATTTCCCGGCTGTCTTGTTTCCGTGGTCGCGGGAGAAGAAATAATCAAAGCCTGAAATGAACCCGGCGCGGTCGAGAGGCCGCGCCTACCGTCCTGTTCGCGCGCTGGAGCAATTATTTCGTGACCCAGGCGGAGGCGCGGGAGAGGCAGCGGACGCTGTTTAGGCTTGAGCAATATCGTTGACGATCAGATGCGCGGGTGAACAACGTCAAGTAGAAATAGCACTAGACGACAATCCAACTTTAAGCTGTAATATGCGTATTAACTTGGCAGGGGAGCCAAATGATCCGCACCATCATAATCGCCAGTAGTCTAATGGTCATTACTACATCGGCGAACGCGCAGCTATTTACTCAACCATGTTCTGTTCTGATGTGCTTACCAGAATGTCAAGTCGTAAACATTTCTAATACCCGCTGTAAGTGCGATTGTTCCGGTCGATTTTCGAATTCGGGAGCAGCTAAATTATTCAATGGGTTTCGCAGAGAGTTGTCCTTCGTTGCTGCGCACACGAATGGCGGAGGAAGCGGCAAAACTGACAAACCTGACAAGCCCGGTAAGATCGACTTAACGCCCCCCGATAAGCCTGATCGCTTTCCCAGAACCGATCCGAACCCAAAGCCGGAAAAACCACGCTGTCCGGCACTATTCTGCTTTTGACATAAATGTCTTACGTGGAATCCAGCTAATTTCGGTAGTCCACATTGAATGTTGAAGAGAAGTACAGATGGCTTATTTTTTCTCTTTATTAGTTCTGATACTTTCATCAGAAATCACAGAAGCAAAAAGCATATGCCATATTAAATGTGCTGACGGTTGCTCGCGCGTCCGTTCTGTTTGCTCTTGCAAATGTGACCGTCCCGCACAGAGTTTACTCAGAAGCATCCAATTCGAAACAATGAAAATTTTTAATACAAAAAAATAATTGAAAACATGATATTTTTCTTATCTCTCTCAATAGTATTCTTGCTTCTTTTTGGCAATTCTGCTGTTGCTGAATCACGAGCGCGTGATCTTCTTTGTAAAGAGGAAAATACTTCTTGTTACGACCAATGCAAGGACGCTATCAGGGATGCTGCTTTCCATATTTGTTACCGGCATTGTGATCGCTGGAAGTTTTTTTGTTCGAAGAGAACTTCACTAAATCTTGGCAACAACGTAAATCAAAAAAAATAGAACTTGATACGTTTAGACTTTTTTTCATCAGCAGGAAAAATCGACGCGGTTTTCACCGCGCCGATTGGTTTCGTCGAAGCGCTAAGAGCAATCAGCTCGCTGCGAACTTCATCAGCTTGATCGCGTCGAAGTCCTGCACGCCGCCGCCCACGCGCTTCGTCACATAGAACAGCACGTAGGGTTTCGCGGAGTAAGGATCGCGCAGCACGCGCACGCCCATCCGGTCCACGACGAGATAGCCGCGGCGGAAATCGCCGAACGCAATGGAGTAGGAATTCGCCGCGATGTTCGGCATGTCCTCGGCCTCGGCGACCGGGAAGCCCATCAGGCTCGCGACGCCGCCCGCCTGCGCCGGCGGCTGCCAGAGATACTGGCCGTTCTCGTCCTTCAGCTTGCGGATTTCCGCCTGCGTGCGGCGGTTCATCACGAAATGCGCGTTCTGCCGGTAGCCGGATTTCAGCGAGTAAACCAAGTCCAAGATATTGTCGGACGGATCGGCGGAGGCGAACGCGCCCGCCCCGCCCGACAGCACGAAGCCGAGCTTGCCCCATTCCCAGGAGGCTTCCGCCACCTTGTCATAGGCAAGGAAGCCTTTCGGCTTGTCGGTGCCGTTGCCGTCCACGAAGGCGTCGCCTTCCTGTTCGGCGAAGGCGACATCGATTTCCGACGCGATCCATTCGTCGATGTTGACGGCGCTGTCATCGAGCAATGTCTGCGTCGCCGCCGGCATCGCGTACAGCTCCATCGTGGGGAACGAAAGTTCGGCGAGCGTCGGAGAATCCGTTTCCTCGCGCGCCGCCGTTTCACCCACCCAGCCCACCGCCGTGCCCGAAATCAGGAACGGTTTTCTGTAAATGGTCGTGCTCACCTGCCGGTTGCCCGCGATGGCGCGGATCGGCGAGACCTGCGAAAGCCTGCGGCCGATTTCCGTTTCGGTTTCGCGCGGAACTAGGAAGCCGCCGTCGGCGCCCGCACTGGTGCTGGTGGACAGCGCCTTGCCTTCGAGCCGCTTCAGCCCGCCGGATTCGCCTTGACGCACATAGCAGTCGAAGGCCGAGCGATGTTCCAGTTCAGCCGCGTTCATCATGCGGCTTTCGCCCGCGAGTGCCGGACGGCGGCCCTTCAGGACCAGCTCGTCCAGCACGCGCTTGTTGGCATCGAGTGCCGCGCCGATGCGGTCCACTTTTTCGGAAGTCAGCACGTCCGCCGAGCGGCGCTCGATCTGATGGATGCGTTCGTTGTTAGATTCTTTAAAAGACTCGAACGAACGCATGAAGTCTTCAAACGCCGACGTGATGTCGGCGGATTTGGTTTCGGTTTCCATTGTTTACCTCACGGGAAATTTCATTCCGGGTTTCGCGGTCAATCGCGCCGCTCGCCCGGAATGAAGCCGAGGACGCTAAGCTCTGAAGAAATTAAATTCTGAACACGGCCGCGGCGCGCCGGATTGTCTGCGCCAAACGCATGTCGCCGGAATGTTTCACCGCGCTCACGCGCGCCTCGGGGAGCATCGGAAATGTCACGACGCTGATTTCCCACAGATCCACGCGGGAAAGTTTTCGTATTCCCGATTTCGCATCGGTGCGGCCCTGCACGGTTTTAAACCCGATGGACAGGCCGTCGAGCGCGCCGGCGCGCATCAATGCAAGAACCTCGCGCCCGCGCGCCACTTCGGGCAACACGCGCCCGCGCACGAACAGACCGTGCGCGTCCTCCCGCAATTCCATCCAGACGCCGATGGGTTCGGATGGATCGTGCTGGAACAGCATCTTGATTCCGCGTGGCCCGCGCTTTGAGATACTTTCGTGGAACGCCCCCGGCAAAACAAGATCGCGGCCGAGATCGGCTATGTTGAAGCGGCTGGCATAACCGGAAAACGTGCCGTCGCTTTCGACGGCTTTCAGATCGCAGGCGATTGCTTTGACTTCGTGCGCGCGTTTCTTCTCGATGTTTTTCACGATTTACTCCGCTTCGCGCGCGAACGCGCCTGACCGTTTCCGTTTGCAGCGCGCTTGCGCGCGCCATTCGAACGAGCGCGGGTTTTCGGCGCGGCGTCGAGCTTTTGCAGCGTCTCGACAAATTCACGGAACACGCGCGGGGCTTCGATGGCCGGCGCCTGACGCACGGTCAACGGCGTCACCGGCGCGAATGAGCGGATGCGAGGATTCATTATATTTCCTTCAATGATCGTGAAAGCGCGCATTAAATCGCGCCAACTCGCGCACAAAATCGTCGAAGCGCTTGTTGGCGGCGACGAGTTCCTTCAGCGCGCGAAACAACAGCGCCGATGCGCCGCTCGCCCACAGGAACAGCGCCAGATGCGCGAGATCGCCGCGTTCCAGGAACGCGCGGGATATGGATTCCATTGTCAGAGAACACGACGGTTGTAGATGGAGCGTGCGCCGGTTAGCGCAAGACTACCTTACCAAAAGCCTTGTCATCGGTATCAATCAGACGCTCGGCTGCGTTCTGCCAAATTTCTTTAGGAATTTTTATCGCAACCTCGATTCCCTCGACAGTATGGATTGCTGCCGCAGGAATCTCTTGCCGCTTTCCCGCTCCCAGACAAAGACCAGGCCCCATATCGATCGATGGACCTCCCGGTTCTTGAATGCTTTGCGCGAGCGCCCAATCGAAGCAAATGATCCAATCCTCGCGCTTGTCAGCACCAAAGACCGCTTCACGGAAGCCACGCGCCAGTTCTATCGCTGAGGGCGATATCCTCACCAGCGAGGGCAGGACGTAATACTTCAGTTCCTCATCCAGATTTATCGAGGACATGGACGCATCCTTGGTTTTATTCTTCTGAATTCACAGACATCCAAAAGCTATTGCCTTGGATCAATGATGAAACCTTGAGGGTTATGACCCAAACCATATAATGTGATTGTTCGATTTCCTGCGCACAGATATGTGACTGTGAACGTCTTGTTACCGAATGAGTCAGTCGCCCGCGATACGCCCATGCTAATGCAAATTCTTATTACATTGGCAACTTGAGCGAATATTGATTGGTTTGAAAGCGATTCATTGCCTCCTCCAACGTCCGTCCACCGCCCGATCTCATCACGCGGCTGTTCCGGATTGAATTTCAATTCCACCGGCCGCGGTCCGTATCCCACCGCGATGCGTTTTTCGTCGTCGGTGAGAAACGACGCCTCGTTTACCCGCCGCCACAGCGACTCGCGCTCAGGCGCCAGCGCGGAGATCTGATCGAGATCGGGGCAAAGCCGCAGCCCGCCACCGAACAGCGGCGAGAGCCACTGGATCAGCGCGCCGAAAATACGCTCCGCCAGCGGCAACACGGTCTGCCGATAGAGCGCGCGGTTCGCTTCCTGATAATTTGAATAAGTATTGTCGCCGGGAATTCCGAGCAGCATCGGCGGCACACCAAACGCCAGCGCGATCTCGCGCGCGGCGGAATTCTTCGCCTCGATGAAATCCATGTCCTTTGGCGAGAGAGACAGATTTTTCCAGTCGAGCCCGCCTTCCAGCAGCAGCGGCCGCCCGGCATTGGCCGCCCCCTGATAATGCGCTTCCAGTTCGCGCTTCAACCGCTCGAATTGGTCTTCGGCGAGATTGCCGCCCGCGGCGGAATAGACCAGCGCACCGGAAGGCCGCGCGGCGTTGTCCAGCAGCGACTTGTTCCAGGCACTCGCCGCGTTATGCACGTCGAGCGCCTTGGCCGCCGCCTCGATCGGCGAAAGCCCATAGTGATCGTCGTTCGGATTGAACAGCGCGATATGCAGCACGGGCTTTGGCGTCTCGTTCATCTCAAAACGCAGCGAGCGGCCGGAAACGCTGTATTCGTATGCTTCCGGCCATCCCTCCGGCCCCGGCACCACTTTCATCCGGTCGGGGCGCAGTGCATGGAGTTCGCGCGCGGCACCGGCGATAGAGACAAGTTCGAGATAGGCGTTGCCGGAAACGAGCAGAAAGCCGACGGCCGATTCCAGAAATTCCCTCCGGCTCTGGCGCGGATTGGGATGCGCGAGCAATTCCAGCAGCGGGTGCCGGTCCAGCTCGCGCTCGCCTTCGTAAAGCACGAGCGGCAAGGAGGCGGCCGCCTCCGCGATCAGATGCAGGGCGCGATAGCCGATCGGATTTTGCGCGAAGCCTTCCCTTGCCAGCGAAGCATAATCGCGCGGCGTCCAGCGCGGGCGTCCATCGGCGAACAACGCAACCAGCGGGGCCGCGCGGCTCGCTTTCTGTTCAGGCGAGCGGCGGAAAATGTTTGCAAGAGAAAAATGCATCAAGCGTTCTTTCTAAAGTCTCCGCAGGCGCGGCGTCGTGGCGGGCGCAAGCACAAGCGCGGTAACGGCCCAGACAAGGGCATCGAGCCGGTCAGGTGAGCGGCCTGACGACAGGCCATCCGCGGAAAACTCCGCCATCTCGTCTTCCAGCGCGGGAAAAGCGCCCACATGCGAAACGCGGCCCTGTTCGTATAAAGCCGCCACCGGTTCGGCGCGCAGATGCTTTGCGCGATTCGCGCGCACTTCCGTCACCGGCACGCTTGCATCGACTTCCGCGATCACCGCGCGCGCCATCTCGCCGCCCTGGTTCACCTCGACCACGACGCGGTCGGCTTGCAGTATTCGGTAGAGCAAAACCGCGCGGCTCGCCCATTCCAGCGGAGTCAATCCAGAAGCGCTTTCATCGGCCAAAACATAAACGCGCTCGTCCGCGCCCAATCCCGCCGCGACAAGGCCGCAGGCATCCGCTCCTTCGCGCGAGGATGCCGGCGGGTCGATCGCCACAACGATGCGCGAAAGGTGCGGCGCCTCTTTCGTACGCGAGCGCTCGATCAGCGCGCGCGGAAACAGCGCGCCCTCAAAGTCCTCGATCAGTTCGCCTTGCAGTTCCTGGCGGCCGAGCCGCGTACCGCCGTATAATTTATGAACGCGCTCCAGAAATGCCGGCGCGAGATTGAAGGCATTTTCCCGCGTGGCGGCGCGGCTCACCGCGGTCGCGGGATCGGCAAGAAGGCGTTTCAACAACGCCATCAGCCGCGGCGTGGTCGTAATCACTTGCCGCGGGTTCGCGCCAAGCCGCAAACCAAATTGCAGCATGTCGTAGGCTGCTTCCGCGCGCCGCCATTTGCAGAGTTCATCTGCCCAGGCCGCCTCGAATTGCGGGCCGCGCAATTGCTCCGGATCGTCCGCCGAAAAAGCCTGCGCCACCGCGCCGTTCGGCCAGACCAGCCTGCGCCGCGTCGGTTCCCATGCCGGCCGTTCATCGCGCGCGTGAATGCGCAGCAGGCCGGAAACGCCTTCGACCATCACCTCGCGCACATCGGCGAGCGTTTCGCCCACGAGCGCGATCATGCGCGAGGGCGCTTCAGCAAACGGAGCAAGACCCAGCGCCATGCCGCGAACCCACTCCGCGCCGGCGCGCGTCTTGCCGGCGCCGCGCCCGCCAAGCACCAGCCACGTATTCCAGTTTCCTTCAGGCGGAAGCTGATCCGCGCGCGCCCATACCGGCCATCGTTTTAGCAACTGTTCCCGCGCTCGCGGCGAGAGCCTCGCTATCAATTCATCCCGTGTCTTCGTTTCGGAATTGAGCAAGACGCCGCGTAAGCTCGCGTCGGAAATCATCGAGGTCACGGAATTCGTCTTCCCTTCCCTCGCCCGGTTCCTGCTTGTCGCTTTCCAGTGAATTCACTTCGCGCAGCACTCTCACCAGCGTTGCGAGCGTGCGCGCCGCTCGCTCGGCGTCCTGCGAGCGCAGCCGCGCGTCGTCCACGCGATGCAAAACGGTTTCAATCGCGACGATTTCCCGCTCCACCGCCGCGCGCACGCGCTCAACGAGCGTCGCATGTTTCGCCACGGCCAGTTCGGGGGCGACGGTTTCACTGATGACGTTGAGATCGAAACCGGCCTTCAGCGCCGCATCGTAATCGGCGAGCCGCAAATTGCGCGGTTTCCATTTCCAGACTTCCCTCACGCGCCGCAGGAAGGTGGTCTGGCCGATACCGAGCATCAGGGCGATGTCGGCCACGGGCACCGACGTGCCTTCGTAAAGCTCTTTTGCCTTGGCGATTTTTTTCGGCGGGATCGCGATGAAGCGCGCCATCGGCCCTCCGAAAATAAAAAAGCGGCACATGCCGTGCCGCCGAAGCCGCGGCGCGCAGCGCCCGGCGAGGTTCCGGCGCGGCTATGAAAAACGCGCCCCGGAATGACAAAAGAGAATCTTGAAGCCCGCTCACAATTCTGGAGCGTGCGCGAAAGCTACCTGAGCAGCGCAACGCTGTCAAGACTATATTCCTAGGAATATGATCTTTTTTATTTCGGCTTTTTTTTCAGCGCCTTGCGCCGGAATTTCGAGCGAAACGGCATACGCAGCGGCCATTGCACGATGTGATCCGGCAGATCGCGCACGCGAATGTTGCGTTCGGTGCCGGCGCAGCGCCCGCGCACCGAGATGCCGGCCTGGTGCACGGTCTCGGGATCCCCCGAAACCAGCGGATGCCACCAATATAAATCATGCCCTTCGGCCAGCAGCCGGTACGCGCAGGTGGGCGGCATCCAGCTCCAGCCGTCCTCGTTGCCGGGCGTGAGCTGCACGCAATCGCTCACCTTCTTCGCGCGGTTTTTGTAATCCTTGCAGGTGCAGCTTTCCTGATCGAGCAGCTTGCAGGCGACGTCGGTGTAATAGACCTTGCCCATATCCTCATCTTCCAGTTTCAGCAGACAACACCGCCCACAGCCGTCGCAGAGCGATTCCCACTCGCGCTGGGACATGGCGGAGAGGGGTTTGCGTTTCCAGAAGGGTGGCACCATGCGGCGCTTGTAGCGCGTTTCACGGTGGCGACGATAGATCAGGCTGCCTCGTCGAACCGCGCGAGTTCCTGCTCAAACTCAAAACAGAGCTGCTTGCCTTCTTCTTCCGGCAGCCAGTTGGCGAGTTGCGGGAAGATGGTACGGTAAAGCGAGAGCGTGGACGGTTCCCACGGCAACTTTTTTGCTGCCCGCGCCTCGGCCAAAATCTTGTATAGACGCGGACGCACCTTGTCGGGATCGGGCCGGTAAGCGAGCGCAGTTTCACCGCCGAACAGGTCGGGCTGTTTCTCCGGTTCGAAAAAATCGGGATCGTCTTGCGGCAAGGCGGAACCCTCAAAGAATCATTCCGCCTAATATTGCGCAAAGGCCGGGGCAGAAGCGAGGCGGCGGGGCGACTTATCCCCGCTCCGCAAAGGCCTTCTTGTAGGCTAGGTCGATTTTTGCCATCTGCCCAATCGTGAAGGCGAGGCTGTCCGCAACCGCCGCGACGTGGTTGATCTCGTCCAGCGACAGCACCCGCTCCTTGCGCGACTTCAGGTATTTGTCGAGCACCTGGTAGCCGCCGATATGGAAGTTCCAGACCTCTTCGGGAACAGGCTTGAAGAACTGGGTCTTGTTGATGGCAACGGATTTCTCTTCTGGCGAATGGCGCACGAATTCGACCGTACGGTCGCCCTTGCCGTGGAAGTCCGCGAGATTCTGGCGCGGAACCTGTCGTAGCAAATGCGCCTCGACTAGCGCCCAGCCAAGCTGCGAGAGCGTTTCGAAATCCTCGTACGATTTCGGAAACGGAATGCGAGGAAAATCAATGCGAAGGAATTCGGCGTAGCGCGAACGATAGATTGGCGCGTGGAGGACAGCATAGATGTAACCAAGCACTTCTTCAGGTGTATAGTGATGTTCGAAATGAGCGTCGAGGAAAACACGAAATTCAGAAGTAAAGTTCTCTTGCTTAGCGTCACCTACAGCGGTCAGAAGTGGAAAAATGAATCCATTATTTGATGACTCTGAGGAGAGGTATATTGCTTCAGACATTTTGTCAGTTACGTTTACGTGCGCATAGTTTTCTCCCTTTGTAAGCCTAGAAGTAATGAGGGCAAGATTACTGAACCGAAAGTTATTTGCTATCTCGGGCCGAGGGCGTGAATGGAACCCGTTTGATCGCCCTGTGTAGTATGTGAATCGTTCATCAAAAGGTCGATAAAGTATTGGTCGAATCTCGCCCTCAGAAGCGCCTACGTCGGCACGAATGTTTTTCCAAGACCAGTCGGTCGAAAGCTTCTTCAACCCAAATGCGGCCTTGAATCCAGTCTCGTTGTCGGATCGAATGTATTCTAACGCCTTATTCAATATCGTTTTATCGAATTGTATAGCGACATGATCATTCCCAGTAGCAGCACCAACTCCATACGTTTTAAATATCTGCTTTCTATCTTTTTCAACGTTGAGGCCGTCCGCAACTTGCCACCACTCTCCATAGCTCTCCCAGCCTGCCCAGTTTAGGGGCTCAAACATATAGTACGGCGAGAAAAAACGAACGGGCCTCCAATCGATATTGCGAAATTCAGAATTTGCTGCGGCTTTATACTTCGCTAAACGAGTGCCCCAAAATTCAGAATACCAAATTCCCCTTGGCACATCAGATTTTTTTACGAATAAAGTGATCGCTACTCCTTTTTGGATATCGAATACATTCTGATTTTCAACACCTGACGGAGGCATCTCTTTTGGTTTCGTGCTGCCGTGGAGATCAAGAATGAAGATTTGATCAAACGTGCTAGCCAAAGATTGGCGCATTCCACGAAATGTAGGGTTATCTAGATACGAGTGGTTGGTAATAATTCCTACTATCCCTTCTTTCATTCCCTCCATCTTTAGTTGGGCAAAGCGAATAAACTTCACATAGTCATCTTGAAGCCACTTTGGATTTTTTTCGCCGAGCGGTTTCCCATCAACTCTCTTGTATGCCTCAATTGCTGCTTTGATCCATTTTCCTTTATTCTTCGAGTGGCCTGAATATGGAGGATTACCAGTGATGACAAGAATATCGCGGTCCTTAACTTTTTGAGCTGCCTCTACCTCCGCTGAAACAGCAGGTAGCAGCAAATTCTTCTGGGGCTCCACAGGTTCAAGCGTATTCGTCAGAAACACCTGCAACCGCTCATTCTTCTTCAGCGGATGCTTCTGATCTTTCAGGTACTGCGAAAGTTTCAGATGCGCGATGGTGTAGGGCGCGATCAGGTATTCGAAGCCGAACAGATTCTTCAGAATGTGCTCGCGCACGATGGCGTCGGCCTTGCCCGCGTCCGGCCCGCCGATATTGTCGAAAATGCGCTGAAACACTTCAAGCAAAAATGTTCCGGTACCGCAGGCAAAATCGAGAACGGTGACGCTCTCGTTGTTTGCTAACCCATCATGGATACCAAAATTTTCCTTTAAAATATCGTCGATTGCTCGAACAATGAAATTCACGATCGGCGGCGGCGTGTAATAGACCCCGCGGCTCTCCCGCATCTCCTTGTCGTAATGTTTCAAATAGTATTCATAGAAGTAGATGAAGGGGTCGCGCTCGAACAGCCGATGTTCCTCTTCGTCCTCCGCGTGCACCTTGCGGCTGATCGCTTTTCGGTTTCGGAATGACAGATTCTCGTGGATGGCATCGAGCTTCAGGTTGTTGACGATGGACAGAACTTCCTCGACCACCCAACGAACTTCGCGATATTCTTTTTTCTCAAGTTCGGTGAGGAAATCCACCAGTTCGCGGATCAGCCGGAAGGAACCCGGCACATATTCCCGCGCGTTGTGCAGCGTAATTGGCTCAGAGTCTGAATTGAGCCGTGCAAGAAACAGTCCGTACGCCAGCATCTGCGCGAAGGCGTCGGCAAACTCCTTGAGCGTCAGTTCATGAAAAATCTGTTCGCGAAACACCTGAAAGAGCCCGAAAAGCTTTTCCTTCTTGTCCTCGCGTTCCTGGCGTACCAACTCCTCACCGAGAAAATCACGCAACAACTTGCTGCGCGTGGCAAGCGCCAGCGCCAGTTTTTGTGACGTGCCGATGCCCTCCGGCGCTGTTGAGAAAAAACCGGAAAGAAGCTTGGTGACTGCTTCGATCCGATCGTCGCGCAAACGAAACTTGCGGCTCTCCAGATCGGTCGTACTGCACAGCCGTTCGCGTTGCGGGGGACCGGATTTGTTAATCCAGATGAAATCGAGATAGTCGGTAAGAATTATGTTGTCCGACAGGCTTTGATATTTCTTAATCTGATCCGACTTCAGAACCTTGGTCAGGTTTTCGCCGATGCCCTTGTTCTCGACATAGCCGAGAATGAGACCGCTGCTTGTGACCTTGAAATCCGGCGCGCCCTTGTCGGCGATGCGCTTTGGTTCGTGCTGAACATTGACGCCCTTCGGGGCGAAGGCTTGCAGCAAATCCTGCAACGCACCCCGGTCGGTGTGTTCGGTCTTGTCGTCGAGCGAAGTCTTGCGGAGCGCAAGCAGATAGCGCTCAAAGGCCTCTTTTGACGACATTTTGAATCCCGCCCCCAGATTTTCATGATTTCACACTGATTTGGCCGAAAGCGGAACCCCTTTCGCTTCTTGTTTCGGGGCAGATTTCCTGCGATTTTCCTTTTTGGCACCAAATTACCATCGCGGCAGCACTCCATGCCCCTCTTCCGCAAAGACAAGAACAACCAGAAACCCAAGCTTGGCCGCTTCGCGCGGCGGCTCCTGGATTTCGACGCGCGGGTCGATCACGGGCTGTTCGCTCTCGCCGCCTATCTGCGCTCGAAGTGGGACGACGTTTCGGCCTTCATGGACCGCTTCCATGTGAGCGGCGTGAAGCGGCTCGCGGCGGAAGCGGTTTCCGAAGGCCTCACGCTCGGCACGGTCGGCTCGGTCGTGCTGCTCGCCCTCGCCGTGCCCGCTTTCCGCGAAACCTCCGACGATGACTGGCTGAAGCGTTCGGAGCTGGCGGTGTCGTTTCTCGACCGCTACGGCCAGAAGATCGGCGAGCGCGGGATTCGTCATAATGATACGGTGCCGCTCGAGGAATTTCCGGACCATCTCATCAAGGCCACGCTCGCGACCGAGGACCGGCGCTTCTTCGAGCATTTCGGCATCGATTTCCCCGGCACATTCCGCGCGCTCGGCGCGAACCTGCGCGCGCAGGGCGTGGTGCAGGGCGGCTCGTCGATCACGCAGCAGCTCGCGAAGAATTTGTTTTTGAACAACGAGCGCACGCTCGAGCGCAAGGTGAAGGAAGCCTTTCTCGCCGTCTGGCTGGAAACGCGGCTCAC
>CAZUJE010000062.1:0-15833 GCA_964620215.1 uncultured Hyphomicrobiales bacterium | reverse complement strand
ATCTTGCACCAGGTCGTGTACGGGCAGGATCAGGCGATCACAGCACTTTCGTCCGCGATCAAGCTCGCCCGCGCGGGCCTGCGTGAACCGGAGAAGCCGATCGGCTCTTACCTGTTCTCGGGTCCGACCGGTGTCGGCAAAACCGAAGTCGCGCGCCAGCTTGCCGCGTCGCTCGGCGTGCCGATCCACCGTTTCGATATGTCGGAATACATGGAGCGCCATACTGTTTCGAGATTGATCGGCGCGCCTCCGGGCTATGTGGGCTTCGATCAGGGCGGGTTGCTGACTGACTCCGTGGATCAGACGCCGCACTGCGTGCTGCTGCTCGATGAAATCGAGAAGGCGCATCCGGACCTGTTCAACATCCTGTTGCAGGTCATGGACCACGGCAAGCTGACCGATCACAACGGCAAGCAGGTCGATTTCCGCAACGTGATCCTGATTATGACCACGAATGCCGGCGCCTCCGAAATGGCGAAATCGGCTTACGGCTTCACGCGCGGAAAGCGGGAAGGCGAGGACACCGAGGCGATCAACCGCATGTTCACGCCGGAATTCCGCAACCGTCTCGATGCGACCATCACCTTCTCGCATCTGAATTCGGAAACGATCAAGAAGGTCGTCGAGAAGTTCGTGCTGCAACTCGAGGCACAACTCGCCGACCGCGCCGTCACCATCGAGCTTTCGGAAGGGGCGACGGCATGGCTGGTCGAGCGCGGCTATGATGAATCCATGGGTGCCCGCCCGATGGCGCGCGAAATCCAGGAACACATCAAGAAGCCGCTCTCGGATGAGTTGCTGTTCGGCAAGCTCAAGACCGGCGGGCATGTGCGTGTGATCGTCCGCACCGACGACGAGGGCCGCAAGGTACTCGGCTTCGAGTATATCGAAGGTCCGGTTACGCCGAAGGCGGAACCGGAAGAGGGCGGCGATCCAAAGCCAAAACGTCCGCCGCGTTCGAAGACGAAGAAGCCTGGCGATGACGACGATGATGGCGGCGGTCCCTCGAAACCGGGCAGCGGCGTGCCCAAGCTGCCGCTGGTGAAGGTCTAACCCTGATTAAAGACTGAGATATTCAAACCAAATAAACGGCTCCCTCGTGGAGCCGTTTGTGTGTTGGGAGCGGTTCTATTGCCGTTACAAACTCCAGGGGAGTGGCCGAAATACCATATCTTTTGGTTGTGCAACCTCTATGGTGGATGCGGGCTTTTTTAGGGGTGGGTTGTGAGATTATTGGCGTCCATATCCGCGCTCACTTTGATGAGCGCAGTTGGACCGGCGTTTGCTGCTGACGCTCCCACGCGGATTCCGGTCAAGGCTCCAGCCTATCACTACAACTGGAACGGCTTTTACGCGGGCGCGAATTACGGCACGGCTCTTTCTCAATCCCGTTTTCGGACGACCAACGTTACAGGTGAATCTGGAGTCGCCGACGCTAGCCTCTCCGTGGGCCTACAGGCTGGCTTCAACTGGCACTATCATCCGAATTGGGTCGCCGGCATCGAGGCCGATATTAGTTGGCTCGACATTGACCGGACGATTACGGACTTCACCACGCCTCCGGGCGTATTGTTTGGCGCCAAGAGCGACTGGTACGGCACCCTTCGTGGCCGCCTCGGATATACGAGCAGTCCTTCATTATTCTATGTGACGGGCGGTGCGGCTTTCGTGCAGGTGAAGAACCTCGTCGATCTTTCTCCGCGCGGCGGCACCAATCTATCGGCATCCGAAACGGCAACTGGCTGGACCGCGGGCTTCGGCACGGAAGTGGCGCTTGGCGGCGGCTGGTCGGCCAAGGCGGAATATCTTTATATCGATGCCGGCGAGCAGCACATTTTCGATCCCGTCTTTCAGGGGGGCGATACGACCACAATCAAAAACCGGTTTCATACGTTCAGGAAAGGTCTGAACTATCGCTTTGGTGGACCTGATGTCCCAGCTGCTGCAATTCCCAAATACAACTGGGCCGGATTCTACGGCGGCTTTTTTGGCGGTGTCGCAGCCGCGCAAGTCAGCATGAAGCAAGTTTCGGGAGTTTCCCTTGCCGGTGCAGAAGATTTCGATCCGGCGGCATTGGGTCCAACCGGTGGCATGCAGTTCGGCTACAATTGGTATTTCACCCGGGATTGGGTCGCGGGCGTTGAAGGTGACATTGGCTGGCTGGGCCTTGATCATGTGCATGAGGGTTGGAACGATCCGCGGCTTGGGGTGAAAACAGGCTGGTACGGCACACTGCGCGGTCGCGTCGGTATAAGCGCCGGTCAGGCTTTGCTGTATGGTACGGGCGGTCTTGCCGTTGTCCGCGTGAAGAATGTTTTCGACGCCGCAGTCCCGGCATCGAGTTCGGAGGCAGCTGTCGGCTGGACCATCGGCGGCGGCATCGAAGCGACGCTGGGAAATCAATGGACCGCGAAAACCGAATATCTCATGATCGACGCTGGCCAGCAGGATGTTTTCAATCCCACATTCCAGGCTCCCGGAACGGGCTTGCGCTACGACAATCTGTTCCACGTTTTCCGCTTTGGCGTGAACCGGAAGTTTGGCACCTAACTGCTTCCGCCTCGTGCTGCTGCGCTTCCCGCAACACTGATATTCCGTCCTAGCCCTGCATTCGCGCCCGGACACCGCTATAGTCGCGGCCGTGCAGGATTCTCCGAAGGCTTCCCACAAGAATGACCACGATCGTGAACTTCCGCCCGGCGAAGGGCGGCGGCAATTCGTGCGCGGCATGGCGACGGCGTCCATCTCCATTCAGGGATGGGTGCTGTTCGCGACATTCGTTGGCTTCGGCGGTCTGATCCGTGACCTTGGCTTTCCTCTTGGCGCCGCGTTGCTTTCGACACTCCTGATCTGGGCGATGCCTGCGCAGGTGCTGCTTGTTAGCGGATGGGCCTCCGGCACGGCTACAGCCGTGATTGCGCTTGGCATCGGGTTGTCCTCGGTGCGCATGTTTCCGATGACGGCTTCGCTCACGCCCTATCTACGTCCGAAGCGGGGTGGAGTATTCGTCCAATTGCTCGCCGCCCATTTCGTTGCCGTCACAGCATGGGTGGAAGGCATGAAGCGGCTTCCGCACATGCATCCAGGCCGCCGGCTGCCTTTCTTCTTCGGAATGGGAATATCGCTGGTCGCCTTTTCCACGCTCTCGACGCTGATCGGCTTCTATCTGGCGGGCAGCTTGCCCCATGCACTCGCAACAGGGCTTCTTTTCCTGACGCCGATTTCGTTTCTGTTGCAGATGACGAACAACGCACGCGACATCGTGGACAAGGCCGCGCTTGCGTTCGGGCTTGGCCTTGCCCCCGTGTTTGCGGAGATTGGCGGCCGCTTCGATATGCTGTGGACGGGTCTAGTGGGTGGAACCGCAGCGTGGCTCCTGCATCGGCTCCTGAAAAGGAGGAAGAAGTGAGCCTCCTCGAAGGCCCGCTCTGGCCCTATCTTCTTGTCATCCTTGCGGGCTTTTTGCCGACGGAGATTTTCCGTTCGCTCGGCGTGCTGTTCGCGCGCGGGCTGGACGAGAACTCCGAGCTGCTGATTTTCGTGCGCGGGGTGGCGACGGCGCTGCTGGCGGCGGTGATTGCGCGGCTCGTGCTGATCCCGTCCGGCGATCTCGTCAACCTGCCGCTTGAAATCCGGGTCGGCGCGGTGGTGGTAGGATTTCTGGTATTTTTGCTGGCGCGCCGCTCGATTTTTTTCGGCATCGTAAGCGGGGAGGCCGTGATTATCGCGGGCGCCTGGTACACGGCACCCTGAATTTATTTTCCCGCCAGCGCCGCCCGTAACTTCTCCGCGTTGGCGCCAAGCACCTCGGCCTTTTCCTGCACGCTCGCGGGCGCTTTCAATGCCTCGCCGTCATGGCGCGGGATCACATGCACGTGCAGGTGAAACACGACCTGTCCGCCGGACCGCTCGTTGAACTGCTGCACGGTAATGCCGCTGGCGCCGAAGGCGGCTTGTTGCGCCTTCGCGATTTTCTGCGCGACTAGCATCGCATGGGCGAGATAATCGGGCGGGCAATCGAGGATATTGCGCGCGGGCGTTTTCGGCAAAACGAGCGTGTGTCCCGGCGCGCGCGGCATGATGTCGAGGAACGCAATCGACTTCTCGTCCTCGTACACTTTGTAGGCCGGCAGTTCGCCGCGGAGGATTTTCGCGAAGATGTTTTTGTCGTCGTAAGCAGCCATTGGTCGCCTCCGGTTATTTCAGTCCATCCTTGCGGAACGGGGCCAGCGCCGCAAGCTCCTCGGATTCCATCCGCACATACATGCGTTCGCGCTTCAGATAATCGGCAACCGCATTGCGCAGCCCCTTGTCGCGGATGTAATGCGCCGAGTAAGTCGTCACCGGCAGATAGCCGCGCGCGAGCTTATGGGCTCCCTGCGCACCTGCCTCAACGCACGCGAGGCCGTGTTCAATTGCGTAGTCAATGGCCTGATAGTAGCAAAGCTCGAAATGCAGGAACGGCCTGTGTTCAAGAGCGCCCCAGTAACGCCCGTAGATCGTGTTCGCGCCCACAAAATTCAGGGCACCCGCGATATAGCGGCTGCCGCGCTTGGCCATGATGAGCACGATCCTGTCGCCCATGCTTTTGCCGATGAGCGAAAAGAATTTCCGGTTCAGATAGGGATGCCCCCATTTGCGGGAACCGGTGTCCATGTAGAAATCGAAGAATGCGTCCCACGCATTTTCCGTCAGCGCACCGCCGGAGAGGCGGACGATTTCCACGCCTTCCTGCGCCTCGCGCCGCTCGCGCAGCAACTGCTTCCGCTTGCGGGAGGAGAGGGCGGCGGCGAAATCATCGAAGGTTTTGTAGCCCTCGTTCACCCAGTGAAACTGCTTGTCGTTGCGGGCGAGAAATCCCAGCTCCGTGAGAAATTTCCATTCGCTCTCTGGCAAAAAAGTCAGGTGGATCGAAGAGGCCTCGCGCAGCTTGCAAAGCTCGATCGCGCCAGCGACCAGCGCTTGCCGCGCATCGTGCGCCCGCGGGCCGTCTTTCACCAGCAATCGCGGGCCGTTGACCGGCGTAAAGGGCACCGACACCTGCAATTTCGGATAATAGTCGCCGCCCGCGCGCTCATAGGCCTCGGCCCAGCCGTGATCGAATACGAATTCGCCTTGGCTATGGCTCTTCAGGTAGCAGGGCATGGCGGCCAGCAGCGCGCCTGCGTCGTCTTCCACTAGAATGTGTTGAGCCAGCCAGCCGGTTTCCGCAGACACCGCGCCGCTTTCTTCGAGTGCCGCCAGAAATACGTGAGAAATGAAGGGGTTTTGCGGGTCTTCGGCTTGCCCCGGCGCTACTTCAAGTAATGATTCAACTGCTTCATGTTTTGATTCAAGCAGCGTGCGTTCTTCGCAAGGCACGGCGTTTTTTGTTGAGATTTTGATTCCGGGCGCCGCCGGATAGGCGCAGGTATCCCACTCCTTCGCGGGTATTTCCCGGATGGAGGGCGAGACGCGGACACGGAGGCCGGATTTGTCAGTCATGTCTGCCGGCGAGCAAACCAGATTTTCGCATCGGTTTTAAGGCCGAAAATTCTCGAAGGTGATCTGCTCCGCCCACCAGAGCGCCCGCTTCCGCTGCTGTTCGCTGCGCACCGTCCAGCAAATCAGCTTCATGCCTATTATGTGCCTGGCGATCAGCGGCGCGAGGGCAGGTAGGTCGTTTACACTGTAGGAGACAAAGTACGGCTTGGTGCTGAATGCGTGCAGTAGATAGGCGAGCTTGAAGCGCGTGAACCAGGACAGGCCGGGCCATTCCGACGCCTTGTATTTCCACTCGGCAACGATGCCGCGCGGCAGCCCGGGCGCGGCCTTGCGCAGTGCGTCCACGATCGCCGGATCGAAAGACATTGCGGCGACCGGGCCTGCATAGGTTTGGAGCAATTCGGCAACCTTGATCGCAAGCATTTCGTCGCCGTCCCATTCGCTTTTCAGTTCGATCAGCAGCGGCACCTTGCCTGCGACGGTGTCGAGCATCTGTTTCAGCGTCGGGATTTTTTCGTCGCTTCCCTTGAGCGCGATTTGTTTCAGCTCGGCGGCGTTACGCGCTTTGAGCGGACCTTTTTCATTCGTGAGCCGGTCCAGACTGTCGTCGTGAAAGACGAACACTTCGCCGTCTTTCGACATCAGCACATCGATTTCGATGCCGTAATTCGCCGCCACCGCGGCCTGCGCCGCCCCGAGCGAGTTTTCAATGAGGCCGCCGCCATGCAGCCCGCGATGGGCAATGGGGCGTTCGACCAGCCAGTCGAGCGTGTAGAAGACCGAATTAGACGACTTCAAAGATCGCTTCCACTTCGACGCCGGCATCGGAGGGAAGCTCGGCCACGCCGACCGTGGTGCGGGCGTGCCGTCCGGCATCGCCCAGCACTTCCACCATCAGATCGGATGCGCCGTTCATCACGAGCGGCAGTTGCGCGAAAGTGGGCGTCGAATTGATGAAGCCGCCGAGCCGCACGCAGCGCTTGATGTTATCCAGATCGCCGAGCGCCGCCTTCGCCTGCGCCAGCAGGTTGATCGCACAGATGCGTGCCGCTTCCTGTCCCTGTTCGAGCGACAATTCAGCGCCGAGTTTGCCGTTCACGGACTTGCCGCCGGGTATCCCTGACACCTGGCCGGCGCAGAAAAGGAGCTTGCCGGATTGGACGGTCGGCACGTAATTGCCGGCGGGTGTGCGTGGTGTTGGGAGCGTGATGCCCAGTTCCGCCAGCCGCTTCTCGATTTTTCCCGCCATGTCTACGCTCCAAAGAGTATGGTCCAGTCTTGGACGATTGACCGCATGTTCGCAACAGGCCGTTTTCTCGCCATTTCGTGAGGGCAGGGTCGGTTGTGCATCAATCCGTGCGGAATTACTCTCCAGACAGTATTTCAAAGGAATCGTAATGCCCGTGAGAACTCGTGTCAGATACGCATTCGGCTTTGTCGTCTTGGCAGCGGCGTTTTCCGCAGCGTCAGCCGCCGTGGCTCAGCCTGTGCTGGTGCCCCACCGCGCGGTCTATGAGCTGAGCATCGATCCCGGCAAATCCGGCAGCAAGATCGACCGCGCGCAGGGCCGTATCGCATTCGAGATCACCGGCAATGCCTGTCAGGGTTACAAGATCAATCTGCGGCAGGTGACGAGACTTGATTCCGGCGAAGGCCGGGAAACGATGAGCGATCTGCGCAGCGAAACCTGGGAAGGCGGGGACGCAAAGTCCTTCACCTTCAAGACGCAGAATTACGTCAATCAGGATTTGAAAGACGACGTGAACGGAGCCGTGGAACGCACCCAGGACGGCGGTTTCCAGGTGCGGCTGGTGAAGCCGAAATCCAGCCCGTTCCCCTTGAAGGGTCCGATCCTGCTGCCGACCGAGCACCTCAAAAAGCTGATCGAAGCGGGTGGTGCGGGCCAGAACATTCTCGAAGCGAAAGTCTATGACGGCTCGCCCGACGGCAAGAAAGTCTATGACACGCTTTCGGTCATCGGAGCGGGCACCACCAGCGGCGTCGAGGAAGATCCGGCGAAAAAACCGGAGCTTTCGGAGATGAAGCGTTATCCCGTGACGGTGAGCTATTTCGAACCGGGTGCGGGCGAGCGCACGCCTGCCTATGTGCTCGGCTTCGATCTTTACGAGAACGGTGTTAGCCGCGCACTCAAGCTCGATTACGGCGGCTTCGCTCTCAAGGGCGAATTGAAGAGCGTCGAGTTTTTGAAAGCGGCGCCCTGCAAGAAGTAACCGCCAAGCAGCAGTCCGGCGCAATTCTTCCGGCTAAAAATACCCCCGATCAAAATGGAATCGGATTGACTGGTCAGCCGTCAGTCTGACAGGAAAAAATATGAGCAAGAAAGCAGCGCCGCCTAATTTGAGGCGCGTACAAAATATCCGGAAGGCAGTTTTGCTGTTGGCGCTGATGGGCGGCGTCGGCTTCATCAGCGTTACGGCTTCGAAGTGGGAGAGCGGCACGGCCGGCCATGAAGTGATTGAATGGATCGGGGTCGCGCTCATCGTGTTTTGCATCATCGGACGCATTTGGGCGTCGATGTATATTGGCGGCAAGAAGACAAAGGAATTGGTCCACTACGGACCTTATTCCGTCAGCCGCAATCCGCTTTATCTGTTCACGTTCATCGGCGCGGCCGGCATGGGCGCGCAGCTTGGCAGCATCGCGTTGGGGTTCATCACCGCTTTCATCGCCTGGGCGGTTTTTTCCATCGTGGTGATGAAGGAAGAGCAGGCTTTGCTCGCCAGGTTCGGAACGCCGTACCGGAATTATATGCAGCGCGTGCCGCGCTTTTTTCCAAAGTTCGGTTTATTCCGCGATCTGGATTTGGTTGAGGTCCGGCCAAAAATTGTCATTCGCACCGCTTTGGACGCCTGCGTGTTTCTGCTGTCGATGCCGATCGCTGAAGGCTTCGAACATCTTCAGGAGTCGGGGGTGCTCCCGGTCTGGTTTCGTCTTTTTTAGGTTCGGGAACGATAATTCCGGCGATATGCGGATCCGGGATGCTCGCATAAAGGCGGCATAAATCCGGACTGCGCCGAGTTGACGCGCTGTCGCGAGCCGGGGGTTGTTCGATGCGGAGCCGGGGTCTAAACACGCGCCCTGTTCTGTCAGTCGAGTTTTGCCATGACCAGATCCAGAGTTGAACGTGGCGACGCAGCGCTTCATCGTCTGCGCGTTTTCTTCAGCCTGCTGCTGTTTCCTTTCGCTGTGTACGCATTCATCCAGTCGGGCTGGATGTCCGCTGAGTTCGGCGATCTCGGCGAGGAAATCTGGGATCTGTTTTGTTTCGGTCTCGCGCTTGCTGGCCTTTCGATCCGCGCTCTGGATGCGGGATTTCCTGATGAAGGAAAATCGGCTGGCCGCGGCATCCACTTGCTGGTTCGCTATCCGCTCTTTTTCGCGAACGTACTGATTTTTCTCAGCGTCGTGCTGCTTTTCAAAAGCCCGCTGTTCACGGTACTCGCGGCGGGGGCGGCCACCGTTTATTACAGGCGCCGCATTGCGCTTGAGGATGAGAAGTTCGCGGCTGCTTTTGGCGAAGCAGCGCTTCAACGCGCGCGCGATGTACCCGCTTTCCTTCCCAAATTCACCGGCTGGATTTCGCCAGCCTCAAGTTTTTCCTGGAAGGCGTTTCTTCAGAGTGAGGCCGGGCCGATGACCTTGGTCGGCGGGGTGTTTTTCGTCATGGAAGCGCTCGAAGGCACGGTGATCGAAAATCACACCTTGAAATTCTGGATCGTAAATGAACCGCACTGGTTCACAATCCTGCTTGCGAGCGGCGCGGTCTTCGCGTGGCGTGCAATCCACTCGCCGTTCGCTTCAACACCGCGCTTCGGAATGGCCGGCGAAGCGGGAGCAATTTCATTTCCCGGCACCGGCACAAGCGGCGCGGGTACGCTGCCGGCTAAAATCGGAGAAATTCTCGACTGGATTTCACGGACGCATGTTCGTGCGGTTTCGGCGCTGCTGATCGGGAGTTTCGTAATCCTGCTGCCGGGCTTTTCATCGCTTCCCGTCACGAGTCGCGACGAGAGCCGCTTCGCGCAGCCCGCCAAGCAGATGGTGGAAACGGGCGATTACATCGACATCCGCTTGCAGGATGCCGCGCGTTACCGGAAACCCATCGGCATTTACTGGCTGCAAGCCGCGGCGGTGAATGCCGCCGAAGCAATCGGCATCGACAATGCGCGCAACCGCATCGAAATTTATCGCATTCCCTCGCTCCTCGCAGCTATTGGCAGCGTCTTGCTGACCTACTGGATCGCATTGGCATTCGTCCGCAGGCGCTATGCGTTGCTGGCGGGCGGTGCGCTGGCGGCTTCCGGGCTTCTGGGAGTCGAAGCACGCATCGCGACGATTGACGCCTCGATGCTGCTGGCTTCCACCGCGGCGTTCGGGTCGCTCGCTTACGTTTATTTGAATCGAGAGCGTGCTGTCTCCAGAATTCAGGCCTGGAGCTGGGCCGGAATTTTCTGGACTGCCATCGGCGCATCCCTGCTGCTGAAGGGGCCGATCATTCTGACCATTCTTGCACTCGCCCTCGTGGCGCTGATTGTGCGTGACCGATCCGTGAGCTGGCTCCTGAAGTTGAAGCCGCTGGCCGGCATCCTTTGGGTCGCGCTCATGATCGCACCCTGGTATCTCGCGATCTATCTGCAAACCAAGGGTGCCTTCTTCCAGCGCTCGGTGAGCGGCGATTTGATGAGCCGCCTGTTGCAGCCGGCGGAAGGGCACTGGGGGCCGCCCGGATATTTCTGGTTGCTGTTCTGGGTGAGCTTCTGGCCCGCGGCGATTTTTGCGCCGCAGGCCACGGCCTTCGCTTGGATCAACCGCAGCGACAAACGGATTTTCTTTCTGATCGCGTGGATCGTGCCCGCATGGATCATGTTCGAACTCGTCGTGACCAAGCTGCCGCATTACGTGCTGCCGCTCTATCCGGCGATTGCCATTCTGATCGCGTGTCTGCTCGATCGCCGGATTGTTTTCGAGACGAAAGCGCGTGCCGTTGGATTGCTCTGGCCGCTTTTTGCGGGGGCGATGGCGGCGGCCATCTGCTACTTCGCCTATAAATTCGACGGCCAGCTTGGGCCGGTCTTTTTCCTGGCGAGCGCGCTGGCGATTGGCCTGGCCTCATATGCCGCATGGAATTTGTGGCGTGGAGAGACCGAGGCTGCCTTTGTGGTGGTGTTGCTGGCGGCGTTTGCGAGTTCTACCGCGCTCTATATCGCCTTGCCGCAAATGAAAGGCTTTGCGCTGGCGAGAGAACTCGTGACGGCTTCGAGATCGGCGCCGTGCGCGCTGCCGCGCCTCGCTTCGGCCGGCTACCACGAACCCAATCTCGTATTTTACGGCGGCACCGACACGGTGCTCGCGACACCGGCAGGGGCGGCGGATTTCCTACAGGTCAACGAGTGTCGGGTGGCCTTCGTCGAACAGCGCGCGCAGACAACCTTCGCCGAGCGGGCCGCCGCAATCGGACTTGGCACCGAGAAAATCGCCGAGGTCAGCGGTTTCGATTACAGCAACTGGCGGCACGTCTCGTTCGATGTGCTGGTACGGAAATAGCGGGTAACATTTCCGCGCGTCATGTTTCAGCCGGTTGAGCTTTTCTAGATTTGTTCCGGCCTTCCGGCGAGCCTGGTGTGGGCCGCTGCAACCCGGGACGGCTCAAAACCGTGTTCCGACGCGAACTCGGTCAGGATCGTCTCATTCCTGGCCAGATAATCCATCACAGAGGGCAGGAACGCGGGGTCGCTGGCCGCTGAGCGCACGGTTTCGGGCGAAAGTCCGGTCTCGCCCAGAAAGCGTCCCAAGCGTTCAAAATCCGTTGCCAGCCAGACAAGCGCCTGCACGGCAAGGGATTCCGCCTCTTCTTGGGACAGGCCGCGGTCTCGAGTCTTCAATGGCATTACCCTTTCTGAAAGGAATGCGGCGTACATTCCAAGAGGTTGCCGAAGAAGCAATCCCTTCCGGTTTCACCACCGGCTTTGAGAAAACAATCGGCGGCAAGCGCGAATCGCAGGATCATCGGAAAGCGAAGCGCGGGCTGTTGAAGGGGAAGGCACGCCAAGTTCGGCGTCAAGTCGGGACCGGGACGGAGACAATGGCGAAAACTGTCCTGATCGTGGAGGACAACGAGCTGAATATGAAGCTCTTTCACGATCTGTTGGAAGCGCACGGCTACGCGACCATCGAGACCCGCAACGGGATCGAGGCGCTCGACCTTGCGCGCAAGCATCGCCCTGACCTGATCCTGATGGACATCCAGTTGCCCGAAGTCTCGGGCCTTGAAGTAACGAAGTGGATCAAGGAAGACGAAGAGCTTCGTTCGATCCCCGTGGTGGCCGTGACCGCATTCGCCATGAAGGGCGATGAGGAGCGCATCCGCGAAGGCGGCTGCGAGGCTTATCTCTCGAAACCGATTTCCGTCACCAAGTTCTTGGAGACCGTCCGCCATTTCGTGAAGGAAAACTGACGTGAGCGCCCGGGTTCTTGTCGTCGATGACGTCAGAGCGAACCTCAAGCTGCTGGAGGTGCGCCTCAGCGCCGAGTATTTCGAGGTGGTGACCGCGGCCAACGGCCCGCAGGCGCTCGAAATCTGCGAGCGCGGCCAGATCGATATTATCCTGCTCGACGTGATGATGCCGGGCATGGACGGCTTCGAGGTCGCCCGCCGGCTCAAGGCCAATCCCGTCACCCATCACATTCCGATCATCATGGTCACGGCACTCGACCAGCCGGCCGACCGTGTGAAGGGTCTGGAAGCAGGAGCCGACGATTTTCTCACGAAGCCCGTCAACGATCTCGCGCTGATTACGCGCGTGCGCTCGCTGGTGCGCCTCAAAATGGTGACAGACGAATTGCGCATGCGCGCCGTCACCTCGGGCGAGATCAATCTCAATGACCAGGTTTTCGCCGCGGCGAGTGATGCCGGCCTGAACGGCCGTATCCTTGTCGTGGATGACCGCGACTCCACCGTCGAGCGTATCGATTCCGCGCTCAGCCGCCAGCACACGGTCGATGTGGAAACGGATCCCAACCAGGCGCTGTTCCGCGCCGCCGACGGCAATTACGACCTCCTGATGCTGGCGCTCGATCTCCGCAGCTTCGATGCACTGCGGCTGGTGGGGCAGGTGCGTTCGCTCGACCGCACGCGGCATCTGCCGGTGTTGCTCCTCACGGAGCCCGGCAACGATGCGCGCCTGATGCGTGGCCTCGATCTCGGCGCCAACGATTACATTCAGCGCGCGGGCGACAAGAATGAAATGATTGCGCGCGTGCGCACCCAGGTGCGCCGCAAGCGCTATACCGAGAAACTGCGCGACAACGTGCAGAACTCGATGGAACTGGCGGTCACCGACCCGCTGACGAGCCTCTATAACCGCCGCTACATGGAAAGCCATGTGGGGACGCTGGTGGAGCGTTCGGCCTCGCGCGGAAAGTCGCTTTCCGTTTTGATTTTGGACATCGACTACTTCAAGTCGGTCAACGACTCCTATGGCCATGACGCGGGCGACGACGTGCTGCGTGAATTCGCCGAGCGCCTGAAAGCCTCGATCCGCGGCATCGATCTCGCCTGCCGCTACGGCGGCGAGGAGTTCGTGGTGGTGATGCCGGATACCGACATTGGCGTTGCGGCAACGGTTGCCGAACGCATCCGCCGCCGCATCGCGGGCGAGCCGTTCCCGATCAATCGCGGTGCCCGCTCGATCGAAGTCACGATCTCCATCGGCATAGCGGCGCGCATCTCGCCGGAAGACAATGCCGCGATGATCCTGAAGCGTGCGGACGAGGCGCTCTATCGCGCCAAGCGCGACGGCAGAAACAGAGTCGTCGCGAACGCCGCGTAATCACCGCCGTTCTCCTTGTAATGGTTGAGCTATCCCTTTCCTGGAGCGCATCGCTATAGTCTCGCGATGCACTGGATTGAATCGTTCCTGAGTACATACGGGCTGATCGTCGTTCTGATTGGCACGTTCTTCGAAGGCGAGATCATCGTTACCGTTGCCGGGTTCGCCGCCCATCAGGGCATCCTCAATCCGTATGCGGTGGCGGCCTGTGCGTTTCTCGGCTCTTTCACCGCCGATCAAATGATCTTCCTGTTCGCCCGCGCCCAATCGAAGAGGACGTGGATCAAAAACCTCCGTCGGCGGCCAGTGTTTGCGAGTGCGGTGGATCTGCTCAGCCGATATCCAACCTTTTTTATTCTCGCATTTCGCTTTCTTTATGGGCTGCGCACTGTGGGACCGGCAGCGATTGCTCTGGCCGGCGTTTCCAATATCCGCTTCCTGATCCTGAATGCGATTTCCGCCGCCGTATGGGCGGCGACATTCACGGCACTCGGCTATTTCTTCGGACAGACGGCTGAGGTCATGCTCGGCAAACTCGGGCGCTTCGAGCACCGGGCGATTGTTGCGATTGGTATTGCGATTGTTCTGTTCGCCCTCGGCCGCACGGCGAAGACGATCATCCTCCGGCAGAAGCATTGAAGAACGCCGGATTGATGCGCGTTTCCCGCGTTAAGCATCGCGCTTAACTTTCAAATTTAAGGTTACAAGTTCACGCCGATTCCAGATCAAGGGCCGCTCGCGGCCCTTTTTCATTGCGTGTGCTGTGCGCGATCCGTAGCGTCAAATCGAAACCGAAATCGAGCCGGCAATTTTTTGGTTCGACGATTACCCTGCGGTTCGCTCAGGTCCGCCGCATCTCCTGGGTCCGTGGGGTTCGGCCGGCGGGCGGACGGCATAGAGAGGCCTCCTCGAACCGACCACCGCCGGCCACCAAAGTTTTTTTGCAAGTTTTTCGAAGGAAGTGACTAAAGTCTCCCAAGACTAAACTTTCAGGGCGCCGCGAGGCGCCCTATTTTTTGCCGCGCTGGCTCCTCGCTTCGCTCGGCAGCGCGGCGGATGGCGCCCTTTCTTTTTGTCCAACCCCATGTTGCAGTAACGCCAGTTGCGCGGGGCCGTGCATGAAAGACTACAAATCCTACAGTTTCTGGCTGGAAACCTGCGGCGATGATCTCACGCCGCGGCCGCCGCTCGATGGCTCCATCGACGTGGATGTGGCCATTCTGGGCGCGGGCTACACGGGCCTGTGGACGGCTTACTATCTGCTCTCGAAAAATCCTTCGCTGAAAATCGCCATCGTCGAGAAGGAAATCGCGGGCTTCGGCGCATCGGGCCGCAATGGTTCGTGGTGTACGGCGCACTTCCCCGTCAGTCTTGGAATGATCGCTGAACATCACGGCCGCGAGCAGGCATTGGCGCTTTACCGTGCGATGGCGAATTCCGTCGATGAAGTGGACCGCGCCACAAAGGCGGAAGGGATCGACATCCATTTCATGCGCGGCGGCGGCATGACGGTCGCGCGCGGAACGCAGCAGTTGCCTTCGGTGCAGGGCGCGTATGAGGAATTCACCGGCCTTGGGCTTGGCGATCGTGTGGAGCTTCTGAACAAGGGGCAAACCGACGCGCGGGCGAAAATCGAAGGCGTACTGGGTGCGATCTATTACAAGGACGCCGCCAATATCCATCCGGGCCGCCTCGTGCGCGGGCTGGCGCGCGCTGTGGAGAAAAAAGGCGGGAAGATTTACGAGCAGACGCCGGTGACCGATTTCACCACTGGCGCAAAGCCGGTGTTGCATACACCCCGCGGCGACGTGCGCGCTAAAACATTGGTGCTCGCGGGTGAGGCCTATCTCACGCAGCTTCCGAAGACCCGGCGCGTGCTGATCCCGGTCTATTCACTGATGACGCTGACGGAGCCGCTCTCGGCCTCGGATTGGGCGCAGATCGGCTGGAAGAACCGCGAATGCATCGACAGTTGCCGCCTTACCATCGAATACATGGCGAAGACCGGCGACGGACGCATCCTGTTTGGCGGCCGTGGCGCGCCGTATCATTTCGGCTCGAAAATCGAGGACGAATACGACCGCCATCCGGAAACGATCAGAATGTTTCAGGACAATGTGCGGAAGTGGTTTCCCATGCTGAAAAACGTCCGCTTCACCCATGCTTGGGGCGGGCCGCTCGGCGCGCCGCGCGATTTCATGCCGACGATGATGTACGACCCGGCGTCAGGTGTTGCCAGCGCGCGCGGTTATGTCGGCAACGGGGTCGCGACCACCAATCTCGCGGGCAGGGTGCTTTCCGATCTGATCCTCGGCAAGAAAACCGAAATCACCCAGCTTCCATGCGTCAATCACCGCTCGCCGAACTGGGAGATCGAGCCGTTCCGATTCATCGGCGTGCATTTCGTCGCGCGCGCGTACTGGAATCTCGACATGAAAGCCGAGCGCACCGGCGTGGCACCTTCAGGCAAGTCGATCGCTGAGCGGCTGACGCGGCATT
>CAZUJE010000061.1:0-15867 GCA_964620215.1 uncultured Hyphomicrobiales bacterium | reverse complement strand
AAGAACCGCACTTTCAGATTGCCCGGCGGCAGGATGGAAATCGCCGGCTTGCCCGCCGTCACCATCTCGCCGGGACGATAATAAATCTGCTGCACGGCACCGCTCACCGGACTGTTGAGGCGGCGCCGGTCGAGCCGCGTCCTCGCCGCCACTTCGCGCGCTTCGGCTTCGCGCAGCAATGCCTGCGCATCGTCGAATGCTTTTTGCGTGCCGACATTGGTTTTCAGCAAGGTCTGCGCCCGCTCAAAACTCTGCTTCGCGTTCGCGAGTGCCGCCTCGGCGACCTTCAAGTCGGCCTGCTGCAATTGCTGATCGACGGTGAACAGAAGATCGCCGGTTTTCACCTGGTCGCCCGCGCGGACCTTCAATTCCTCCATGCGGCCGTTTTCGTCCGGACCGACGAAGATGAATTCACCCTCGGCCCAGCCTTGATAGAGGTCGTCATTTCCATTGCCGCAGGCGGCAAGCGATGCCGTGAGCATCGCGGCTGCAAACAAGCGCGTTAGATTCTTCATGACGCCCCCTTCGGCGCGAACAGAATTTCAAAGTGAGCGCGCATCAACGCCTCCGGGTCGAGATGTTCGAAGCGCTCGAACAGGTCGTCCCATACGATTGCAACAAGTGCAGGCGCAATGATGAGTTGCGGGAATTTTTCCAGCGCATCGTGTTTCAGTTCGCCGCGCGCGATGCCGAGCTTCACAAGTTTCCGCATCGCCTTCATGGCGCGGCTGACGACTTCCCTGAAATAGAACTCCGAAAGTTTCGGAAAGCGCCGCCCCTCGGAGATCACAAGCCGGATGATGTGCTTGCGCTTCGTGGAAAGTACTTCCCGCACGAAATTACCGACCAACGTTTCGGTAATTATCCGGAACGGGACATTGGCGGCGGGCGCAGCTTCGATCGTTTGCACAAAAGGGCTAAGTGCCGAGCGGATCAGTTCCTGAAACAGCATCTCCTTGTCCTTGAAATGGAGATAGATCGTGCCCTTGGCGACACCCGCGCGCTTCGCCACGTCGTCGAGGCGCGCGGCGGCAAAACCCTGCGCGGAAAATTCGTCGAGTGCCGCGGCGAGAATGGCCTCGCGGCGCGCGGCTGATTTCTCCGCGCGCGCGGCTTTCGATGATTGCGCGGCGCGCACCGGCGCGGCCTTGGCCGCTGCCGCTGCCGCTGCCGCTGCCGCTGCCGCTGCCGCTGCCGCTGCCGCTGCCTTCCCTCCCGCTTTCCGTTTTGTCTTTCGTACCGGCATGGCTCTAATTTTTGACTGACTAGTCAGTCATTAACACGGAGGGATAACCCGGTCCAGCGCGGATGGTTGCAGGGCACGCATGGGATTGTCCGGAAAACGCATAAGGCCGGCGGTTTTATTCCGCCGGTCTTATCCAAACCTATGTATTTAAATGACTATTCCGCAGGTGCAGGTCGCGCGGACGCAGCCGCCGTCTCCGCCCGGTTCGCCAGCACCGCGATCGTGAACGCGCAAAGCGCGAACACAAGCGCCAGCAGCGACGTCACCGCCAGCACCAGATAAAAACCTCCCTGCCCGTGCAGCACCGCGATCAACGAGATCGCAATGCCGCTGGAGATGAAAGCAAGGAAATAGCGCACCGAGTAAATCCGCCCGCGCCAGGCGTCCGCCGTGTAGCGCGCCATCACCACGTCGCCCACGGTCACCTGCCCGTAAATACCGATGATGGCGATCGCGAGCGCGATCAAAAGCGGCAGTCCGGTCGCCACCGTTGCAATGGCGATGCCCGCGAGTTGCACGAGGCCAATCGCCGCGAACAGGAAATGCGGCGGATATTTCGACACCAGCCGTCCCATCACGATCTGCGCGACGCCGCCGAACAGCAGCACACCCGTTGCCACCATGCCGATCATCACGAGCGGAATGTCCTGCGCGAATTTCTCGTCCACGATTTTTGGAATCGCGACCGTGACCACATTGAACACCAGCCCGCCCGCGAACGAGATCACCGCGAAGGTACCGAAAACCGCCGCCGCCACATAGAAGCTGAGCGGCATTTCCGCGACCTTGGCGCGGTCCGCCGGTCTGTCCGCACCCTCTTCCGTCATCATCGTGTAGGCGAAACCGATCCCGGCGAAGATCACAGCCGGAATCACGAACGCCATGCGCCATCCCGCGAGATAGGCGATCAGCGCCGTCACGCCCGGCGCAAAGGCGACACCAAGATTCCCAAACACGCCGTTGGTTGCAAGATCACGCCCGCGGTCCTTCGCATTGGACAAGAGCAGCGTAATGCCGACCGGATGATAGATCGCGGCAAAAATGCCGAGCACGAACAGCGCCACCGCCAGCATGAACATATTCGGCGCCAAAGCCGCGGCGATGAGCGAGCCGGAACAGCCGAGAAAGAAAATCGCCATCAGCTTGCGGCGGCTCCAGTGATCGCCGAGCCAGCCCCAGGGCAGCGAGAACAGACCGAACGCCACGAAACATGCCGACGAAAGCAAAATCAGATCGGCGTAGGAACGCTTCAGATCGGTCTCAAGCCCGATCACGACGGTCGGAAAAATCAGAAGTACATAGTGGTCCACGAAATGCGCGGCATTAATGAAAGCAAGCTGGCGTCTTTTGGCGTCCATGAACCGAGACTCCCTTGAATTTTGCCCGGACTATAGCGAAGCCCGGTTGCCCGCGCCCCTGCCCATTTTGCAGCCATCCCATGTGCAAACCACCGGATAACCGGGCGCGCAGCTATCCACATGCCCTCACATGCTGGCCGCAACCGGCGCTCAAGTTCCCGGAATTCCTCGCGGATCAATCCTTGGTTGAACCCTGCAATTCAGGGTACTGGGTCAGTTTGAGGTTGCATCGGGGTTGACGTTTGGTGCTGGCACTTCACGCGAAGTTCGACTTAAACTAAAGTCGCAGATAGCCCATGAAGGGCGTAAAAAATCGGAGGTGTTTGAATGGCAACAAGCACAAATTTCTCCAACAACAGCACCATGCAAACCATAGCGGCTACGGTTGCTCTGCTTGTTGTAGGTGCCGCGTTCTGGTTCTTCTTCATCAGTAATTAGAACCAGTCGCGAACGGGGCCGTCAGCCCCCAACAAACTGACGGCCTCACTTTTTGAGTTGGCTTGCCGGATTTCCCTCTTCGTCCACTGATCGATCAGACAAGTTACCGCAAGTGCCGCAGACCAAGATTTGCGCCTCGTAACGCTTGCCGTCCATCATGTAGGGGGTTCTCTTCACGACATACATGTTCATCTTGCACTTGGGGCAAGGCACTTTGTCATCGGCACCATAGTTCTTGGCCATGGCATATCAGGGAACTTTTGGGTGCCATAGTCAATCGTAGGCAAATACCTCTTTGATCCGTGCCACGCCCGTTTCATAGCCTTCAATCACTCCGACAATATCGCTCATTTCCCAGAGGCGATCAGTGACGCCAGCGGCCATCGCGGGAGTGACGCGAAGCGTCTTGTGAATGCGAACGAAATTGTAGTGCATGAAGTGAAGCGAGACGGCGTGAGCGTGGTTCTCGACCTTCTTAGAGAACGCATTAGTTAGCCGAGTAAAGCGGCGCATCTGCATCCGCATCGTGAGGTTCTGGCGTTCGGCGTAGCTGGTCGAAATGTGCTTCGCGTCCGGTTCGCCCATTACGTTGCGCTTCTTCGCGCCAGTGCAGATGTTCGGGCTGTATTTACGCTCAGGAGACTTTTCGCCGGGAGCCGTGCCGTACAGCTTCACAAGCTGCGCGTAGTCCACTTCGCCCTCAAAGCTATCGCGTACAGCTTCGACATAGGGGCGATAGCCGTCCGAAGTTAGCTGCACGCGATTGGCAAGGCGCGAAGCCAGATCGCGAATGAAAATCTCTGCGGCTTCACTATCGCGGCTCCCGACATACCAAGACGGGACAAGTTTCGTGTCGGCGCAGATCGCCGTCCACGTCCAAGTGTCGCCCATGCCCTTCACGAATTTTTTGGTGCCTTCGACGTTCGCTTGCTTGGCGTAGGTGAACGTCCAAATTTCATCGACCTGTACTCGCTTGCAGGGAAGTCCGCGCAAGTGCCGATCCTGATATTCGGAGCAAGCGCGGCCCGCATCCACGAGAAGCTTCGTGACTGTGTTCTTGCTGGCACCAGTCAAACGTGTGATCGCGCGGATGGAATTACCCTCGCAAAGCAGATGCAGGATTTTGGCTCGTTCTTCTTTGGTCAGCCTGTTCATACTGACCATTATGCTTGAGCGGTCTAGAATGTCAAGTTCATCTGATTCCGTTTGAGTGATTTTCCGTTTCATCTGATAGGCCCGCGAAAGTTATGAAAACCCGCGTCAAATGGCCATTTCTTTGACGATCCGGGGACTAAGGCACATATAGAATGGTGGCCCCGGCAGGTTTCGAACCTGCGACCTGAGGATTAGCAATCCTCTGTTCTTTCCACTGAACTACGGGGCCATAGGGGCGGCTGTGAGGGATGTTGGCCAAAACATCTCCCCTCCAGTCGCCCCAGCTATTTAGTTTTTCCCGCCTTTCTGGGCTGCCAAGACTTGGGCAAGTCCGGTGAAGAACGCCGAGATTCGCGAAGCTTCCCAAGTAACCATTTGCTTCATGTCCACGTTGATCGCGACGCTGAACTTGATCGAGCCAACTTGCCCGAAGGGGATTTGATCCATGTTCGGCGGTGGACTCGGCTCGGCACCGGCAGCCTGTGCCGGAGCTGGTTTATCTGCCGCCGCCTCGCTTGCATCGCCGCGCCGCCTAGCGAGCGCAATGAGATTTCCGTCACGCTGGACAACGCCGGATACAGCCAGATAGTCAATTAACGTCTTGATTTGATTACGGTATTCTGGCCCTGCGCTTGCCCGTTGTGCGAGTTCAGAAATAGCTTCTGACTCGTCGATCTGGCGCATTTCCAGCTTCGGACGGAGCGCTTGAGCGAACCAAGTCCTTTCCATCAGCGGCGCTAGCTTGAAGGCCGCAGTGGCCGCGTCCCATTCATTCGCGAGCTTGAAGTCCAGCACTTCCTTGGCGGGCGTGTATTCGCGCCCGGAACGAGACAGCAGACCAGTCTTAGTGAAGAAGGCATTGGCGAGCGAAACGGTCGATGCCTTCATCTTGGGTTCGACCAGGTCAGCGATTTCCTCGTTGCTGACTGCCTTGCGGCCACTGTCGCTCGCAGCCGCGTAAGCGAGCAGCAACTGAAGCTGCTTATCGAAAGCGATACGATCCGTGGGGAGGGTCTGGTTCGGCTCGCTCCGATTCGACTTTGTCGCCGGTGCCGGAGCAGCCTTCGATTTTTGAGGGGTCTTGGCGGTGGGGGTCGTCTTGGAAGTAGTTACAGAATCAGGATTTTTTACAGAATCTGACTGCATGGTAGTATCTCCATATGATGTTGGCCGAAGAACATATTGACAACATCATACGGGGAATCAAGGGCTATATCACAAGAATCTCATTTCCAACGGGCTTTTGCTGCTAACTTTGCGATTTCCTTACGCTTTTTTGCCGAAAGTTTTTTTGCCCGCGCTTTTCCCCCTTTGAGGCCACCCAAACGGCCCAAGGCCACGGCGGCGGGGTTCTTCCCGTCGTCCAAGGGTATGGGGTTAGTTTCTTGCGTAGCCATGTCCACGATGGAGCGGGCTAGCTGATTAGCATCTCTGGGGCGTTTGCTTGAGCGTTTAGGCATCGTCGGAATATGCTCTCAGTTTCCGACACACACCAGCCCTACGTCAGGGTATCGCCAAGCGCCCATTTTTCAAACTGACCCACTACCCAATTCAGGGTTCATGCGCGGGTGAAAACCGCAACTCAGACAATGAGAAGTTGTGCGCGAAAGCATTCCTGCGCGCATTGAAAACGCCGAGGTCGGGGGACCGGGGGCATGGGTCTGAAGGCACGCCGCGCAGGCGCGCTCGCGGTCTGTTTGACCGCATGGACCGGCTTTTTTCCCGCGCAGGCAAGCGACTCTCCGCTGATCCCGCCGGCACTTCGCGAGCGAATGTTTGCGTTCGGCGGATTCGACGTGGCGAAGGATTCCTCGTCCGTCTGGATGGGGCTCGTCGCGTCGCCGATGCAGCGGATGGATCAGGACGGCCCGCTGCTTCGCATCATGGGCGGCTACGGGCGCTACAGCTACAAGACTTCAACTGTGCCCGGTGGCGTCAACGACGGCGAATACACCAGCGGCGAATTCATGCTCGGCTGGCGGCATGATTTCTCGCGCGTGATCGTCACCGCCTATGTCGGCGCGCATATGGAAAATCACACGCTTGCCAATCCCGACCCCGGCAACAAGACGGCCGGCACCGAAACCGGCGTGAAAGGAATTGTCGAAGTTTTCACGCGGCCCGCGCAGGAATGGATCGCGAGTGCCAGCGCGTCCATCTCCAGCGTCTACACGAGCTACAGCCTGCGTGGATTGATTGCGCGTGAGGTGAACCCGAAGCTGACCCTCGGCCTCGAGGCCGCCCTCCTCGGCAACGAGCGCTATCATGAGCCGCGTGCCGGCATCGCCGCAAATATCATGCTGAGCAGAAATATTCTCGCGATGTCGGCGGGCGCGCTCGACAATTCCGACAAGGGCAGCGGCGCCTATTTCACGATGTCGCTTTACGCACCGTTCTGAGAACCGGGCGCGCCTCGCGCGCGGCAGCCAGCGCTTCCGGCGTGTCCACGTCGAGAAAGGCACCCTCCTCCGTGACCTGCACCTCGGCCACGGCTTCGGCATTGGCGCCGATCAGATGGCGCGCGCCGGTGTCGCCTTCAAGTTTGCTGAGTTCACCGAAGAAGCGCCGCGACCACACGACCGGATTGCCGCGCTTGTCGTCCCGCACCGGCACCGCGATCAGGATACCGCGCGCTGGATCGAGTGCCGCGACAAGGCGGTCGATTAATGCCGGTGAGACTTGCGGCATGTCGGCAAGGGTAATCACCGCGGCTTCGGCATTTTCCGGCAGCGCGGAAATGCCCGCCTTGAGGGAAGCCGCAAGTCCTTCCGCATAATGCTGATTATGCACAAGCTTCACGTCGAGCCCGGCAAGCGCGCTCTCCACGCGCTCCCGCTCATGACCCGTGACCACGATCACCGGCCGCGCCTTCGATCCAAGCACCGCGTCCACCGCATGACGCAGCACGGTCTTCCCATGCAGCGGCTCGAGCAATTTGTTCGGGCCGCCCATGCGTGTACCGCGCCCGGCCGCGAGAATAATCGCGGCGGCCTGCGGCGCGCGCGCTTCAATCGGCGTTTCGCGCGGCTGCGGTCTTGTCACGATTTCCATCAGCAGCCCGCCGACACCTAATCCTGTGATGTCGCTGCTCTTTACCGGCAACCGTGCCAGCATTCGCGTGAGTAGCCAGTCGAAACCGTTTTCCTTCGGGCTGCGTGCACATCCCGGCGCACCGATCACCTGCACGCCGCCAATCGAACCGATCAAAATCAGATTGCCCGGATCGACCGGCATCCCGAAATGTTCAATCTTGCCGCCCGCCGCTTCAATGGCGGCGGGAATCACATCGCGCCGGTCGGCGATGGCGGAAGCACCGAACACGATCACGAGTTCGGATTGTTTCGCGATCGCTTCACCGATGGCCTTTTTCAACGCGCCTGTTTCATGCGGGACACGAAGTTCGGCGGCCAGGTATGCACCGGCGGGTTTCAGCCGTCCCTCCGTGACGCGAACCGTCTTCTCGATCACCTTCGTCGCCAGCCCCGGCAGCAGCGTGGAGACGATGCCCACGCGCTTTACCGAGTAGGAAATGACATCGATCATCTTGCTTGCAGCCGCGAGTGCCGTTTCGTGAATTTCTTTTGAAACCGCGAACGGGATGATCTTCACCGTGCCGATCATCTCGCCTTCCTGCACCGCTTTATATTCCGGCAGGGTGGCGAAGGTGACAGCTTCATCGACACGGTTGATCCGGTCCACCGCATCGCGGTCGATTTGCAGCACGCCGGCGGACTCGGCGAAAAGATTGGCGCGGCCGGTGAAGGCGTCGTCGATCCGCACGCCGTCGCCCGCAATCCGGCGCGCAAGCGATGCCGCGGCTTCGTCCTCTGTGATGTCGCCGGGTTCCAGTTGAGCGACGGCGATTTCCTTGACACCCGCCCGCTTCAGAAGCTCGATCTCGGCCTTGCCGATGGTGTTGCCCTTGCGGACGAGTAAATCCGGCGCGCGCACCGAATGCACGGCAATGCCGCCTTCCGCTTCCGCGATGGGAAAAGAGCCGAACTTCAAACTGGTATCTCCTGGCCCCGGCGCAATCTTAGCGTGATTTCCGCAAGGATCGCGAGGGCGATTTCGGGCGGGGTCAGCGCGCCGATGTCGAGGCCGATCGGCGCGTGAATTCGTTCAATTACCTGTTCACTCACGCCTAGTTGCTTCAAGGCATCCACGCGACGCGCATGGGTCTTTTTCGAACCCAGCGCGCCGACATAAAAACACCCCGCGTCGAGCGCGGCCTTGAGCGCCGGGTTGTCGATTTTCGGATCGTGGGTGACCGCGACGAAAGCCGTCCATGTATCGAGGCCGAGTTTCGGCAACGCATCATCCGGCCATTCCGCGATCAGCGTCACATCGGGGAAACGCGCGGGCGTCGCAAACGATCCGCGCGGATCGATGATGACGATGTCATAGCCGGGCAGCTTCGCCATCGGCGCCAGCGCCTGGCTCACATGCACCGCACCGGTCACAACGATGCGCAGCGGCGGCTGGTGAATTTGCACGAACAGTTTTTTACCGGCCAGCTCATAAACGCCGCTCTTGCTGCCGCGCAGCTTGATCTTCAGCGATTTCAGTTGTGCATCGCCCGCGACTTCGCTCTCTCTCAACAATCGCTGCAAGCCGCCGTCGAGATCGGTGACGATCACCGCGCCCCGGCGCGCGGCGCGTTCGGCATTGAGAGCGGCGAGAAGATCGAGACGCATGAGGTGACGCTCCGCCTTGAGTCAGTCCACCTTCTCGACATAGACGCGGATATTGCCGCCGCAGGAAAGACCCTCGCGCCAGGCGGTCTCGTCGGCGACACCAAATTCCAGCAGACGAGGCTTGCCGGACTCAATCACCTCGCCGGCGGCGACGATCACTTCGCCTTCCACGCAGCCGCCGGAAACCGAGCCGAGAAAATTCTGTTTTTCGTCGACAACCAGATGACTTCCGGCCGGACGCGGCGCCGAGCCCCAGGTCTGTACAACGGTGGCGATGGCAACCCCGCGTCCTTCCCGCCGCCAGACTTCGGCGGCTTTCAGGACATCGTCGTCGCGCACGCCGGTATTTGTCATTTCATCTTCAGTATAGCTTCGACCGCGCGCCGCGCCATGACGCCGATAAGATGCGCGCGGTAATCGGCCTGTGCGTGTAAATCGGAAACAAGATTCTCTTCGCTCACCTTGATGTTCTCAAGCGATTTCACCGCGAACTTCTTGTCGAGCGCCCGTTCCATCGCCGGCACGCGGAATACGCCGCTGTCACCCGCGCCGGTCACCGCCACCCGCACATCCTTCGTGCGTTTCGCGACGAATACACCCGCTATTGCATAGCGCGAGGCCGGGTTCGGAAATTTCATGTAGGCCGCCTTCAGCGGAATCGGAAAACTGATCCCGATCAGAATTTCGCCCGGCTCAAGTGCCGTTTCAAACAAACCTGTGAAAAAATTATCGGCGGAAATTTCTCGTTTGTTGGAAACGATGACCGCGTCGAGCGCGAGACAGGCGGCCGGATAATCCGCCGCCGGATCGTTGTTCGCCACCGAGCCGCCTATCGTGCCGCGATGGCGCACCGCGGGATCGCCGATGCCTTCGGCAAGCTCGGCGAGCGCCGGGATCGCTTTCCGCACAACAGCGGATGCGCCGACTTCAGCATGGGTCGTCATCGCGCCAATCTGGATATATTTTCCCTTGCGCTCGATGCCGCTCAACCCTCGCACCTCCGCGAGATCGATCACATCCGAAGGCGAAGCCAGCCGCTGTTTCAGCGTGGGAATTAAAGTCTGCCCGCCCGCCATCAGTTTCGCGCCGTCATTCGCTTCCAGCAGCGACAACGCGGATTTCAAATCCTTCGGGCGGTGATAGTTGAAATTATACATTCACGCCGCCCGCTTCTTGCCCTTCATCGCCTTGGCGCCGGCGGCGATGGATTTCACGATATTCTGGTAGCCGGTGCAGCGGCAGAGATTTCCCTCCAGCCCTTCGCGGATTGTTTTGTCGTCGAGATCATTGCCCTCGCGGTTCACGAGATCGAGCGCGGTCATAATCATGCCCGGCGTGCAGAAGCCGCATTGCAGCCCGTGATGTTGCCGGAACGCTTCCTGCATCGGATGCAATGCCGCGCCGTCGGGCGCCAGCCCTTCAATGGTGAGCACACGCGCTCCTTCCGCCTGCACTGCCAGCATCGTGCAGGCCTTCACCGCCTTGCCGTCCACATGCACGACGCAGCAGCCGCACTGGCTGGTATCGCAGCCCACATGGGTGCCAGTGAGAAGCAGATTTTCGCGCAGCAATTCGACGAGCAGCGTGCGCGCTTCCACCTCGGTGGAAACGGCTCTTCCATTCACGGTCAAGGTGATCTTGGGCATTCTTGCTTCCGGATTTGAAACGTTCCAGGCAGGGCGAGAGTTCAATCCCGCCCCGGCGTCACGGTCAAGCCTGTTCGCCGCTCAAGGCAGCATTGAAATTGGCAAAAAACTTGTCGGCGAGTTTCTTGGCTGTTCCAGCCAATAATCGTTGCCCAAGCTGGGCGATTTTCCCGCCCACATTGCCGTCGGCGGCGTAGGCAAGCTTGGTGCCTTCCGGCACTTCCGAAAGCGTCACCGAAGCGCCGCCCTTGGCGAAGCCGGCGACGCCCCCTTCACCCTCGCCCCGGATGCGATAATTTTGCGGAGGGTTCAGGTCTTCCAGATGCACCCGGCCCTTGAAGCGGGCCTTCACCGGCCCGACTTCCACGCGCACCACCGCCGTGAATTCGGTGTCGGAAACTTTCTCCAGCGTCTCGCAGCCCGGAATGCAGCGCTTCAGCATGTCGGGATCGGTAAGCGCCGCATAGACCTTGTCGCGCGGCAGCGGCAGCACATATTCGCCGCTCATTTCGAGAGCCATTCAACAAATCTCCGATTTCAGGCCAGCCGATCCGGGTTGGGTCGCTTTTGTATCTTTTGTCGGTTGATGTAGGTTTATGTCGTCCGGCAAAAACATACAAACGCCAAAGCGAAATTCTCCCGCATGACCGATCCCGCATCATCCGCGCTGCTTGGCCCGCTTTTCTCGTCGAGGGAAATGCGGGAAGTATTTTCCGATCGAGCGACGATCGGGTGGATGCTGGCATTTGAAAACGCGCTGGCGCGGGCTGAAGTGGCGGCGGGCGTCATTCCCTCGAAAGCCGCAAGCGCCATCGGCCCCGCCTGTAAAGCGAGCCTTTACGACGCCGCCGCGATTGGAAAAGCCGCGGGCCTCGCCGGCAATATCGCCATCCCGTTCGTGAAGGCGCTGACCGAACAGGTCGCGCGCAAGGATAAGGACGCCGCCCGCTTCGTGCATTGGGGCGGCACCAGCCAGGATGTGATCGACACCGCGAGCGTTTTGGCTTTCCGCGAAGCGGCGAAGCTGCTGTCGAAGGATTTGCGGAGGACGGTGAAAGGACTCATTCGGCTCGCGGACAAACACCGCAAGACGCCGATGATTTCCCGCACGCTGATGCAGCACGCGCTGCCGACGACATTCGGCTTGAAACTCGCAAATGAAGCCGCCGCTTTCGCCCGCGCCGGAAAACTGCTCGATGAAGCCATCGAGAATGCGAGCGTACTGCAATTCGCCGGCGCGGCCGGAACGCTGGCGGCGCTTGGCAGAAAAGGCCCGGTGGTTGCCAGGCGTCTTTCATCCGAACTGAAGCTGCCGCTACCCGATGGCCCGTGGCACGCGCAGCGCGACCGCATCGCCAATCTTGCTTCAGCACTTGGAATTGTGATCGGCACCGCTGGAAAATTCGCCCGCGATATTTCGCTCCAGATGCAGGTCGAGGTCGGCGAAGTGTTCGAGCCCGCCGCCAGGGGAGGCGGCGGCTCCTCCGCCATGCCGCACAAGCGCAATCCGGCGCTGAGCTTTCAAATCCTCGCCGCCGCCAATCTGGCGCCCGGACTTGTGGCGTCCGTGATGAGCGGAATGGTGCAGGAACACGAGCGCTCGACCGGCGGCTGGCAGGCCGAATGGATCGCGATGCCGCAACTGTTCCTGCTCGCTTCCGGCGCGCTCGAGCGTTCCGCCGAGATCGCCGAAGGCATGGAAGTGCATCCAAAACGGATGCGCAAAAACCTCGACATGACCCACGGCCTCATCATGGCCGAGGCCGTGCAGATGGCCTTGCGCGACAAACTCGGCAAGACCGAAACCCATGAATTGCTGGAGGAAGCGAGCCGGAAGGCAATCCGCGAAAACCGCCATCTGATCGATGTGCTGGAAAAGCATCCGAAAGTTTCCAAACTCATGAACCGCAAGCAACTCGAAAAACTGTTCGATCCGCTTTCCTATCTCGGCAGCGCCGATGAATTTTTCGGACAGGCCACGAAAAGCGCGCGGCGCTACCTGCAAGGAAAGTAAGAATGAAGATCGACGCGGGCGACGGCGCTAAACTCAACGTCGAAGTGGAAGGCCCGGATAACGCGCCGCCATTGATGCTGTCGAATTCCCTCGGCACCAACCTGCATATGTGGGATCCGCAGGTGAAGGCGCTGTCGGGGAATTTCCGCCTCATCCGCTACGACCAGCGCGGCCACGGAAAATCCGATGCGCCCGCCAATGTCTATTCCATCGAGCGGCTGGCGCTCGACGTACTCGCGATCCTGAACGCGCTCAAAATCGAAAAGACGAATTTCTGCGGGCTTTCCATGGGCGGCTTCACCGGCATGTGGCTCGCGCGTTTTTATCCCGAACGCCTCGATAAACTGGTACTCGCCAACACCGCGGCGAAAAGCCAGACGCCGCACAACTGGAACCTGCGCATCGCGAACGTAAAGAAAGGCGGCATCGAAGCCGTCGCCGATACCGTGCTCGGCGTCTGGATGACCAAGGAATATCGCGAACGCGAACCGAAGATCGCCGCCGGCATGCGCGCGATGATGGTAGCCACCAATCCGGTGGGATATGTCGGCTGCTGCGGCGCCATCCGCGACATGGATCAGCGCTGGGGGGTTGCGGCGATCAGAAATGCGCCGCTCATCATCTGCGGCAAGCAAGACAATGCGACGCCGCCAAAGGATTCCGATTTTCTTCACGCATCGATCCCCGGCTCGAAACTCGTGACGCTCGATGCCGGTCACATTTCCAATGTCGAGCGCAGCGAGGAATTCACCAAGACACTCGAGAATTTCCTGAAATAAGGATTCACACCATGGACGAGAAAGAACGCCTAGACGCGGGCATGAAACGCCGCCGCCAGGTTCTGGGCGATGCGTGGGTGGACCGCTCGATCAAGAAGAAAAACGAATTCAATGCCGAATTTCTCGATCTCCTCACCCGCTATGCCTGGGGCGAGATATGGACCCGGCCCGGCCTCGACGACAGGACGCGGCGGCTGATTGTGCTTGCCTCCTGCGTCGCGATGCGGAGCTGGGAGGAGTACCGGCTGCACCTGCGCGCCGCCATCGTGGAGGGCAAGGTGTCGAAGAACGATATCAAGGAGTTGCTGTTGCAGCTCGCGATTTATTGCGGCGTGCCGGCGGCGAATACCGCGTTCAATGAAGCGTCGGAACTGTTCGCGCAGATTGAGAAGGGCGAATAATTACGCCCGCGCCTCTTCGCGCAGCTTCACCGAAGTCTCGCGGAAGGCTTGCGGCGTGATGCCGGTTTGTTTTTTAAAAAACCTTCCGAAATGCGAAGGGTCGGCGAAGGCGAGATCGTAGGCGATTTCGCCGATCGTGAGTTGCGTGAACACAAGCTGCCGTTTGGCTTCCGTCAGAATGCGCTGGCGCAGCAGATGTCCGGCGGTCACCCCGGTTGCGCGCTTCACATGATCGTTCAAACGATCCGGCGTCATCGAAAGCTTGCCCGCGTAAAACGCGATATGCCGCTGGCTGCGGAAATTCGTCTCAATGAGACGCCGCAATTCTTCCACCGTCGGGTCACCGCTCGAAAGCGTCACCGTCCCCGTGCGCTTGCGGCTGGCGGTAATGCGCGCCGCCTCGATGCAAATCAGCGCAAGATAGGCCCGCGCCGCCACCTCGAAACTTTCGCGGCCGACGCCGATTTCCTCATGCAGTTCGCGATAGAGCCTGCCCAGCCGCGCCACATCCTCACGGCGCGTGAATGAAAACAGCGTGCCTTCGGATAATTTGTAGAGCCGCTCCAGCGCCGCCTCGCCGCCCTCGCCGAGCGCGCTCGCCACATCCTCGGTGAAGGAGAGCACGAAGCCCTCGCTGTCGGAGCGCCAGCGGAAGCCATGCACGACCGTCGGAGACAGCACGATCACCGCCGGCGATTCCACCGGCATCGCGTCGGCTTCCAGATGCATGGTGCCACCGCCATTCTCGATCACGAAAATCTGGAACAGATTCCGGTGGCGATGCGGCGCGATGTTCCAGTTATGAATGTGCGAGCGTGAAGACAGCGTCTCCACATGCACGAAGTTGAATGCCTGGTCGTCCGGAGGATCGCCGTAGAGATGAAACAGCGGGAGTGTTGCTACGCGTGACATGGCGGGGACCATAGACAAGCCGCCCGCAGAGGCAATCATGCACTGCAAAAAAGAAAAACCCCGCTTGCGCGGGGCTTTCCTTTGTGAGGCACTCGAACCTTAGCGGCCCTGCTGGTGCTGGCCGCCTTGGCCACCACCCTGCTGTCCGCCCTGCTGACCACCCTGGCCCGGCTGCTGCTGCTGCTGGCCCGGACGATTCTGTCCGCCCTGCTGCTGCTGGCCCGGCTTCGGATTGTTCTGCTCGTTGGGGTTCTTCGGATTCTGCGGATTCTGGTTACCCATCATACGCTCCATGGAAGTGCCCCCAGCACAAGACAACGCGACCGGCATGGATATCGTTCCTGCGAGGGAACTTTCAGCGAGCCGTGCCTGTTGTCGTGAACTTGCCCAACGCTGGCTTGCCGGGAAATTTCCAATTTGAACTGTCCCCTTTTGCGCCACGAGACGCCCTAAATTTGCGCCGCCAGGATGCGGCGAAACACCCCGAAAATCCTCTATTTGTAGCCGAGGCACAGCCGCGCTAAATCTTGGTGGTTCGCAGCACCGCAAAGACGGCGCGCGGACATTGGGGGACGGGTGGAATATTTTCTACAGCAATTGATAAACGGCGTGACGCTGGGCTCGATCTACGGCCTGATCGCCATCGGCTACACGATGGTCTACGGCATCATCGGCATGATCAATTTCGCCCATGGCGACATCTTCATGGTCGGCGCCTTCACCGCCCTCATCGTCTTCCTCATCCTCGGCGCGCTGTTCTATTCAGTGCCGGTCGTCATCGCCCTGCTGATCATGATGATCGTGGCAATGCTTCTGACCAGCCTCTACAACTGGACCATCGAAAAGGTCGCCTATCGGCCGCTGCGTGGTTCGTTCCGGCTGGCGCCGCTGATCACTGCAATCGGCATGTCGATCGCGCTGTCGAACTTCGTCCAGGTGACGCAAGGTCCGCGCAACAAGCCGATCCCGCCGATGGTCTCGACGGTCTACAATGTCGGCGGCATCTCGATCTCACTCAAGCAGATCATCATCGTCATCGTCACCGTCTCGCTGCTGGCGCTGTTCTGGTACCTTGTCAACAAGACCTCGCCCGGCCGGGCCCAAAGGGCCTGTGAGCAGGACCGCAAGATGGCCGCCCTGCCCGGCGTCGACCTCCACCGCCCGAACTCCATCACCTCCATCATGGGCCCCGCCCCTCCCCCCCTCCCCGGCCCGCCGTCC
>CAZUJE010000060.1:0-15932 GCA_964620215.1 uncultured Hyphomicrobiales bacterium | reverse complement strand
CGCGGGCGTAGTTCAGTGGTAGAACGACAGCTTCCCAAGCTGTATGTCGCGGGTTCGATTCCCGCCGCCCGCTCCAGATGGTTTCAAATCCCTGCACGTTCCGCGCGCGGCATCGTGACTTGCCGTGGGCGCCCGCCGGGCTTACCTATCCTGCATGAATAGCCTGACCGCCATTCCTTCGGACCGCACCAAGCGCCGCGTCGCTGCGGCAGCGGGAGCATTTGTCTTTGTGATGCTCGCGGGTGCATTGCTGCTGTGGGCGCATCTCGGCACCGCCGTATTCTTCGAGGCGATCCGGGCTGGCATCGCCTATTGCTTCTGAGCCTGAAGGTCAGTGATGAGTAACCAAGCCCGGTTCGTTGCGGCCATCGCGGCTTTTGCCGTCAGCGCGGCGCTGCTTGTGGCCGCGGTGCTGTATGCCTTGCCGGACCGCGGCCTGACAGCGACCCAGCCCTCTTCGGTTGGCGGGGCGTTCCGGATGACGGACCAGAATGGCCGCGCCGTCACCGAGGCGGATTTCAAGGGCAAGCCCTATCTGGTTTTTTTCGGCTTCACCCATTGCCCTGACATCTGCCCGACCGCGCTGTTTGAAATTTCGGAAGTGCTGCGCCGTCTCGGCCCCGAGGCGGAAAAGACCGGCGCGATTTTTGTCAGCGTCGATCCCGAACGTGACACGCCGGAAAAGCTGAAACTTTATCTTTCCAGCTTCCATTCGCGCATCAGCGCGCTCACCGGCACGCCCGAACAGGTGGATGCGATCACCCGTGCTTACCGGGTCTATGCGAAAAAGGTGCCGCTCGATGGTGGCGGTTACACGATGGATCATTCCGCCATCGTTTATCTGATGGACAAGAACGGGTATTTCGTTGCGCCATTCAATTTGAAGCGCACGGGCGACGCCGCTGCCGCGGATCTCAAACGCTATCTCTGAAAAAAGGGAAGATGGAACCTCAGGCGCATCGGGCGGTTATTAGCCCGTGTATGTCTGGAGGTTATAATGGGACGCGGTCTTTTGCTCTGGATCATCGGCATTCCGCTGCCGATCATTCTCTTAGTCTGGCTGTTTGGCGGCTTGAGCTGAGATTTTCTGAAAATTCGCGCGCGGGAGTTGGCGCTATCCTCCCGGGGACAGGCACTTTCCTGCGCGCAAATCCATGCTCGGTTTTTTCCCAGTAATACGGAGCGGCGATCAACTGGTAAAATGCCCGCCACGCGGCTACCGACAGTAGCATCCAGTAGAGCGGGATCGTCGCGAGCACCCAGGCGCCGCCGAGCATTCCGCGCCGGGATAGTCCCGCAAAGGCGAGAGCCGCCGAGCCGATATAACCGCTGACCAGAATTGTCAGCGACATGTATTTTCTGATCGATGCGTCGAGCGTTTCGCCCGGCATCAGAAAATCTCCCGCCAGCAAATCGTTCACCACAAACAGCATGAACAGCGGATGCACGAGGGCCGCGAGCACCGTGCCGCCGACAAAAAGCTGTAATGACAGGAATCCGCGCAGGCCCATTTCATTTTTCAGCAGGCCGGGTGCGCGCATATGGACGAGCCAGGTTTGCATCCATCCCTTGAACCAGCGCGTGCGCTGCCGCAGCCATTGCCCCAGGCGCACCGGCGCCTCTTCCCATGTGGTCGAGGCGATCACGCCGGTGTGGAAACCGAAACGGGCGAGCCTCATGCCAAGGTCCGCATCCTCGGTGACGTTGAATGGATCCCAGCCACCCGCTTCTTTCAAGGCCGAAGTGCGGAAGTGATTGGACGTTCCGCCGAGCGGCAGGGGAAATTTCAGCTGTGCGAGCGCGGGAAGAAACACATCGAACAGGCCGGCATACTCGGCGGCGAACTGGCGCGACAGCCAGCTGTCACGCGCATTGTCCACGGCGAGACGCGCCTGCACGCAGGCAAGCTCCGCGGGTCCGTCCATGAAAGCCGACAGCGCGGCACGCAGTTGATCCGGTTCCGGCATATCCTCGGCGTCGTAAACGACGACAAACGAGCCGCGCACGAAAGGAAGTGCTGCTGCCAGCGCTTTCGGTTTTGTGCGCGGTCCCGAAGCGGGAGCGGTGATTACTTCAAAAGGCGACGATAAGCGCGCAGCCGCGACCGCGAGCCTTGTCTCTATGTCGTCTTCTTCGAGGATGAGTTTGATGTCGAGCTTTTCCGGCGGGTAATGCAGCCGGCGCAGGGCCGCCACGAGCTGCGGCACCATGTTCGCCTCGGCATAAAGCGGAACGATAATTGTGTAGACCGGCAACTCGCGCGCGGGAATTTCAAGGACAGGTTTCCGCTCGGGCCGCACCCGGCAGGCGAACAGGCGCAAGCCGATCCAGGTCAGGAAGCAAATTCCGAGAAAATACTCGACCGTGAGAAGAAGTTCATTGGGTGCCAGGAAGCCGAAAATGGCCAGACCGGCGAACAGCAAAAGCGCAAGCCAGCGCAGCGGATGACCGTCGGGGTTCGCGGCTGAAAGATCAGGCCGCCGGGTGTAGAGGCCAAAGACCGCTTCGTTCGCAAGCTCGTCCGCGCAAATGCGCCTGATATAGTTTGCCATTCTTTCGGGCGACGTGATCCGCAGATGCTGGTGAAGGGATTTGTCCGCCCGCAATGCTTCCGCGAGCCCTTTGATTCCGTACCCGCGCGGCGCAACGGTCAGTACGTTATTTCCTTTTCGCGTGCGGTAAGACAGCACTCCGCTGTAAGCGGCCTTTAGCGGGCGGGCCGATTGCGGAAGCTGGTTGTGATCCAGCCGGTCGAACTCCAGCCCGAGGTTGTCCGCCAGCACTTCCGTCAGCCGGTCGGCGGAAATCATTCCGTGACAGCGCAAGACTTCGTCGCCGCCTACGCCCAGCACTTCCGCGCGGCGGGCTGCCGTCTCCAATAATGTGTGATCCAGCACGCCTTCAAAAGCGGCAAGTTCGAAGGGCAGGGATAGAGCTGACCGGGACGGATGACTGCCTAAATGGGCGCGTTCCGCGCCTTGCCACCAACGGGCGGAACGCGGCGTAGAACTGGCCGGTTCAGCGCCAGGCCCGGCGCGGAACTCGCTCATTACCCACCCCAACACAACAGACCCGTTTCAGGCTATCATTTACAAATCCGGTTTGTGCAGCGAAATTCACCGCCCGCCCGGATTCCGTGCCGTTGCGGTTCGCTGGAATCGAAGAATGAAGCGCCTGCTGATCCTCTTCCTGTTCACATTTTCGTTTTTCGCCATCGGTGACCAGACCTATCTGTCTGGTGCCGCGGCGCAGCAGAGTTTTGGCGGCGTGAATGTGCCCGGCTTCTGGGATCCGAAGCGCCGGCCGGAGCGGCCCGACCTGCCGCGCACCATGACGATCCGTTTTCTGACCGAGGAAGATTATCCGCCGTTCAATTTTAAGGGGCCGGATGGCCAGCCGATCGGGTTCAATGTCGATCTTGCGCGCGCCATTTGCACCGAGCTTGGACTGAACTGCACGATTCAGGTCCGCCGTTTCGACACCATCCTGCGCGCGCTTGAGGAAAACGCCGCCGATGCGGCGATTGCGTCGCTGGCGATCACGCCGGAAACGCGGAAGCAGGCCCAGTTCACCGACCGCTACTACCGGACACCGGCTAGATTTGCGTCAAAGAACAATTTTCCGCCGGATGACATCACGCCGGAAACGATCATCGCCAAAAAAGTGGCCGTAGTGGCGGGCAGCGCGCATGAAGCCTACCTGCGCGATTTTTTCGCGGAAACCGCCATCGTAAGCCTGCCCAATCTTGAGGAAGCGACATCCGCGCTGAAAAAGGGTGAAGCCGATCTCGTTTTCGCCGACGGCATTGCGCTCGCTTTCTGGCTGAACGGCTCCGGCTCGGAAAATTGCTGCGCATTCCGCGGCGGGCCATTCAGCGAAAGCCGCTATTTCGGAGAAGGCATCGGCATCGCGGTACGCCGGGAGAATGATACGCTGCGCATGGCGCTGAACCACGCGCTGTTCCGGCTCTGGGAAAAGGGAATCTTCGCCGACCTGTATCTCCGCTACTTCCCCGTCGGCTTTTACTGAAAGCCGGGATGCATTCGCCGCAGGACATAAAGCGTGAAGAAAAAAAGGCGCTTGGCGCCGCTTCCGGCGCGCATGTGCTGCATGACGGCTATACCGATCTGATTTATGTGCTGCTTCCGGTCTGGCAGGCCGAGTTCGGTCTTGGCTACGCGGAAGTGGGAATGCTGCGTGGCGTGTTCGCCGGGGTGACGGCAGCGTTCCAGATTCCGGCCGGGTTGCTCGCGGAAAAAATCGGCGCGCATGTGGTTCTTGCGGGCGGCACGGCATTAGCCGCCTGCGGGTTCCTGCTGGCGGGTTTTATCACCACGGGATTTTTCACGCTCGTGGCCGCGCTGGCGGTGGGTGGGCTTGGATCCAGTGTACAGCACCCGATTGCTTCCTCGGTGGTCGCGCGCGCCTATCAGGGCGCCCGCTCGCGCATCGCGTTGGGAAACTATAATTTCGCCGGCGACATCGGGAAAATGACGATTCCCGCCGCGACGGCATTCTTGCTGACGCTGATGCCCTGGCGGCCGGCGCTCGCCATCATTGCCGGGCTCGGACTTGCTGTCGCTGTTGCGATTTATGTATTCACGCCACGCTATCGTACGGAAAAAATTTCGGCCCCCGCCGAAGAAAATTCCGCGAGCAAACATATTGTCGCAAAGCCAAGCCGCAGCGGATTTCCGCTGCTGCTTTCCATCGGCGCGATCGACAGCGCCAGCCGCATGGCTTTCCTGACACTGCTGCCATTCCTGCTGATCTCCAAAGGCGCCACGCTGCCGGTGGTCGGCATCGCGCTGGCGCTCGTGTTCGCGGGCGGCGCGGCGGGCAAGCTCGTCTGCGCTCACCTCGGCGCGCGGTTTGGGATGTTCGCGACGGTGATCCTCACCGAAGCGCTGACAGCCATCGCAATCGTTGCAATGCTGCCGCTCCCCTTGTGGGGCGCGATGGCCATACTTCCGCTGATCGGCGTCGCGCTGAACGGCACGTCATCCGTGCTCTATGGAACCGTGCCGGAACTGGTCGCGCCGGGTAAACACGCCCGCGCCTTCGGCATTTTTTATACGGCTACGATCGGCTCCGGCGCGCTGGCTCCGGCGCTCTACGGTTTCTTCACCGACGCTTACGGCGTCCCCGCGACCCTTTGGCTCATCGCGGCGGTGGTCCTGTTGACCGTGCCGTTGGTGGTCGCGCTGAAACCTTCGCTTCCGGCCGAAGCCTAGTTTCCGGCGGCGAACTGCGATAGAGAATTGCCCGGAGATTTTTTGACCGTGAATGAGCTTGTGAAGGATTTGCGCGCTGTCGCCGAAACCTCGAACGCCTGGCCGTTCGAGGAAGCGAAGAAAATTGTCGCGCGCCTGAAGAAAAAGCCGAAGGACGAGGTCATCTTCGAGACCGGCTACGGTCCGTCCGGGCTTCCTCACATTGGCACCTTCGGCGAGGTCGCGCGCACGACCATGGTGCGCCATGCGTTTCGCGTGCTCACCGACGACAAGATCAAGACGCGGCTGATTGCTTTCTCGGACGACATGGACGGCTTTCGCAAGGTGCCGGACAACGTGCCGAACAAGGACATGCTCGCGCAGCATCTCGGCAAGGCGCTGACACAGGTGCCGGACCCGTTCGGCACCCATCCGAGTTTCGGCGAGCACAACAATGCGCGGCTGTGCGCGTTCCTCGACCAGTTCGGCTTCGAATACGAATTCATGTCCTCGACCGCTTGCTACAAGGCCGGGCTTTTCGACAAGACGCTGCTCCTGATGCTGTCGCGCTATGAAAAAGTGATGGACATCATGTTGCCGTCCCTGCGCGAAGAACGCGCGCAGACCTATTCGCCGTTCCTGCCCGTCAACCAGCGCAGCGGCCAAGTGTTGCAGGTGCCGGTGCTCGAACACGACCCGAAAGCCGGCACGATCACTTACGAAGATCCCGACACCAAAGAAAAAATCGTGACGCCGGTGACCGGCGGCGCCTGCAAGCTCCAGTGGAAACCCGACTGGGCGATGCGCTGGGTGGCGCTCGGCATCGATTACGAAATGGCCGGCAAGGATTTGATCGACTCGGTGAAGCTATCCAGCGAGATCGCCAAGGCGCTCGGCGCGCAGCCGCCGGAAGGGTTCAACTACGAACTCTTTTTGGACGAGAAGGGCCAGAAGATTTCCAAATCCAAGGGCAACGGCCTCACGATCGAGGAATGGCTGCGCTATGCGAGCCCCGAGTCGCTCTCGCTCTTTATGTATCGCGAACCGAAGGCGGCGAAGCGGCTGTTCTTCGACGTGATCCCGCGCAATGTGGACGAGTACCAGCAATTTATCGACGGCTACCAGAAGCAGGACACGAAACAGCGGCTGTCGAATCCGGTCTGGCATATCCATTCGGGCAATCCGCCGAAGATTGAAATGCCGGTTTCGTTCCAGCTGCTGCTGACGCTGGTGTCTTCTTCCAACGCGGAAAACGCCGGAACGCTGTGGGGCTTCATCGGGCGCTATCGCCCGGGGGTCACGCCGCAGACCCATCCTAAGCTCGACCAACTCGTGAACTACGCGATTCAATATTTTCGCGACTTCGTGCTGCCGGAAAAGAAATTCCGCGAGCCGAGCGATGTCGAGCGCAAGGCGCTGACCGACCTGCGCGACGCGCTCTCGCAACTGAAGCCGGGGTCGACCGCCGAGGAAATCCAGAACGTTGTTTACGAGATTGGCCGGCGTCCGCCGTTCCTCGACGAAGTAAAGAAAGCCAAGGACGGCCGCCCCGGCGTTTCGCTCGAGTGGTTCAACATGCTCTATCAGGTGCTGCTCGGGCAGGAGAAAGGCCCGCGCTTCGGCTCCTTCGCGGCGGTGTACGGAATCGAAAATACGATTTCGATGATCGACGGCGCGCTGGCGCGGTCGGCATAGAACTCGGCTTTAGCCGAGTTCGTAATTAACACGCTTACTGGCTCGCCCAAACAATCCGCGCGATCCATAAAACATCCGAGGCATTCAGCACGCGGTCCTTGTGCGCCGGATTGAGTGAACTCAACTCGACCACTTTCGAGTTTCTCCGCTTCAGTTCCTTCGCCAGCACTTCGCCGGATTTTGTTTTCACCACCACGCGATCGCCCTTGCGGAGCGGCGCTGCGGGCGACACCACCAGCACGTCGCCCTTCCGGTATAAAGGCTCCATTGAATTGCCGGAGACTTCGAGCGCATAGGCGTGTTCGTCGTTCACATCGGGAAAACGGATTTCGTCCCAGCCGGAGCCGACCGGGAAACCGCCATCGTCGAAATAGCCGCCGGCGCCCGCCTCGGCGAAGCCGATCACCGGAACCGGCCGCGTCACCGGTTTCGCCTTCTTGTCGAGGAGCGACATGAACTCCTCGACGCCGGCGGCGGTGGCGTCGAGAATTTTCGCGATGGATTCCGTGGAAGGCCAGCGCGGGCGGCCATCCGGCGTGACCCGCTTGGAGCGGTTGAAGGTCGTGGGATCGAGCCCCGCCTGTTTTGCGAGCCCCGATGGCGAATAGCCATAGCGCGCGGCGAGCCGGTCAACAGCTCCCCAGACCTGGTGGTGGGACAACATGCTTCGCATGGGTTACATCCCGCTGATTCGGATCAAGAATATTATCCTAGGAATAATCACCTTGCCCGGCGGTGTCCACCCACCATGCCGCGAAATGATCTTGCGCTGCACGGAGGGCGTCTTTAGGTTCCCCGCAACGTGATCCGCCTCTTTGATCTGGCCCTTCCTTTCGCCCGGCTGCTCGACCCCGAGGATGCCCATAAATTTGCAATCCGGGCGCTCGCGGCCTTGCCCGTGCGCGCGCCTGCCGCGGACGATCCGCGCCTGAAGGTGGAAGCGTTCGGGTTAAGTTTCCCAAATCCGGTCGGGCTGGCGGCGGGCTTCGATAAAAACGCGGAAGTGCCGGACGCGATGCTCTCGCTCGGCTTCGGTTTTGTGGAATGCGGCACGCTGACGCCGCGCCCGCAGACAGGCAATCCGCGCCCGCGCGTCTTCCGGCTGCCGGCGGATGAAGGCGTCATCAACCGGCTCGGCTTCAACAACGAGGGATTTTCGGCGGGGCTCGCGCGTTTCAGCGCGCGCCGCAAGCAAGGCATCGTCGGCGCGAATATCGGCGCCAACAAGGATACCGCCGACCGTACCGATGACTATGTGGACGGCATCAAGACCTTCGCGCCGCACGCCGATTATCTGACGATCAACATTTCCTCGCCCAACACGCCGGGTCTGCGCGATCTTCAGGCGGCGGAAGCATTGGACGAATTGCTCGAACGCGCGCTGGAAGCCCGCGACAGGATCAGTCCGAAAAAGCCTGTGCTGCTGAAAATCGCGCCCGATCTTTCGCTGACCGAACTCGACGATGTGGTGAAGATCGCGCGCGAGCGGCGCGTGGACGGAATGATCGTGTCGAACACGACGGTCTCGCGGCCCGATACCTTGCGCGACGTAAATAAAAAAGAATCAGGCGGACTTTCCGGGAAACCGTTATTTGATCTTTCCACGCGGATGCTCGCGCAGACTTATATCCGCGTGGAGAAACAGTTTCCGCTGGTTGGCGCCGGCGGTATCGATTCCGCCGAAGCCGCCTGGAAAAAAATCCGCGCGGGCGCGAGCCTCGTGCAGCTTTATTCCGGCATGGTCTATCGCGGTTTCGGCCTCGTCGGGGACATCAAGGCCGGATTGCTCACGCGCCTGCGCGCGGGGAGTGAAAATTCACTCGCGCTCGTGACAGGCATGGATGCAAGAGACTGGACGCGCTAGGGCTTGCCGCCCGCCGATTTCAGGAAGCGGACGATCAGCCAGATCGGGAATACGAGCACTGCGCCGAGCAGGAAATAGCGCCAGAGCCATTCCACCGCGTCCCAGCCGAGATTGAAGATCCAGCGGAACAGGCGCTCGATGCTCTGCCAGATGTTGAAGGGGTCGAACCCAAGCACATTCAAAAGCACGCCGATCACCACCGAAAGCATGATGAGCCGGACGATCACCCAGAAGGGTGAGCCGCCGAAAAACCGGTCGAGTGCTTGATTGGCCATGAAGTCCTCCGCTGGTGCTGGCTTTAGCACGTCGATGATTTATGTACGAGTGGCATGAAATCAATCTCCCCGTCTTTACACCTGTCCTCCGGCGATCCGGTGCTCGACCGTAGGCTGGATTGGGCGCGCGGTTTTCTGGAAGAAGGCGACGCGCAGGCGGCCGTGGATTTGCTGCGAGAGACGCTGGCGCAAAAACCGCATTTTCTGGCGGGGCATTTTCTGCTCGGCGAGGCGTGCGAGATGGCGGGCGATCTCGCCGCGGCGGCGGCCGCCTGGCGGCAGGCGACCGAACTCGACCCCGAGGACAGGCTCGGCGCGAAGCTGCGGCTCGCCCGCCTTGGCGGCCATGAGCCGGAGACCGCCATGTCGCCGGGCTATATCCGCAATCTGTTCGATCAGTATGCCGCCCGCTTCGATCTCGAGCTTGCGGTGGCGCTTTCCTATCGCGGGCCGGAACTGCTGCGCGCTGCCATCGAGACTGTTGCGGGCGAAAGAAAATTCGAATGCGCGCTCGATCTCGGCTGCGGGACCGGCCTGATGGGCGAGGCGATCAAAGAGCGCGTCAAAAAACTGGCGGGCGTCGACCTCTCGCCCGCGATGATCGAAGCGGCAAGACGGAAAAATATTTATGACCGGCTTGAGGCCGCCGAGCTACGCGAATTTCTGGATCGCCAGGCCGAAAACTTCGATCTCGTCCTTGCCGCCGATGTGTTCGTTTATTTGAGCGATCTGACGCAGGTTCTGTCGTCTATTTCGCGTGTGGCAACCGGCCTGATCGCATTCACCGTCGAGACCCATGCGGGAGAAGGCGTGATCCTCCGCGATACACTGCGCTATGCCCACGGCGAAACGCATCTGCGCGTAGCCGCGCAAAAATCCTCTCTGAAGATTTTGCTGCTGGAGCAGGTCTCGACGCGAACGGAAAAAGCGAAGCCGGTCGAAGGCCTGCTCGCCGTGCTCAGTCCTGCCGGAAAATGAAACTGGCGAGGAAGCCGGTCATCAGTGCCAGAAACGCGGTGCTGATGCCGTAAATGAATCCGTGGTCGCGCGCGGCCCGCGCCACCAGTTCCTCGAAACCGGTTTTCACGACTTCGACCGCGGTATCCTCGCGCGCAATCACTTTTCCATCGGAGAGCAGCATCGTCTCGACGCGGTAGGTGCCGGTCGGCGCGGTGCCCGGGATCGGCACGGTCGCGCGAAACAGCGTCGGCGTCAGGAACGTGACGCCCTGCGGCTCTTCGTTGAAAAGATTCTCGCGCTCCTTCACGCGCAGGAAGGCGGTGCGGAAGGCATCCTGCGGCTCCACGTCGGCGAAATCGGTGCCGACGCGCTGCTGGAATGTGTGGTTCACGACGCCGATGCGGTTACGCCGCAGGAATTCCGGCGGTCCCAGTTCCATGGGCGGCTTGCTCGTCAGCACCGCTAGATAGGACGGCACCTCGATGAATTGCCGCGAGTCGTAATTGATCCAGATGCCGAGAATACGTTCCTTGCGGCGCGCGACAAAATTTTCCGACGGCCCGACCACGGTGACAACCAGATCGTAGCCCGGCGACGGGGTGGAAGTCTTGTCGTCTTCAATGGAACCGAACAGCACGATGTCGGTGCCGGTGAAATTCGAGCTGATGAGCACGCGGTGGGTCGAAACCGAAGTGACGATACGCTCGGCCTGCGCCTGCACAACAAATGCAAATGCGAAAAAGCAGACAGCCGCGGAGATAGAAAATTTGCGTATGGTCATGGCATGCTCTCCGTCTTGATGACGGTGAAGAGATCGTCAGGCCGCGCCACGAGATCGACCGCCACGCGCAGCGCGACGCCGAGCACGAGCACACCGAGCAGGAGCCGTAATTGTTCCGCGCGGATTGCCTGACCCGCGCGCGCGCCAAATTGCGCGCCGATCACGCCGCCGACCATCAGCGATAGCGCAAGCACGATGTCCACCGTGCGGTTCTCGATCGCGTGCAGGATGGTTGCGATCAGCATGGTGCAGAGCGTCAGAAACAGAGAAGTCGCCACCGACACCGTCGTCGGCACGCGCATCAGATAGATGAGCGCCGGAATCAGCAGAAATCCGCCGCCGATGCCCATGATCGCGCCGAAAAAACCGATCGCGAAACCGATCACGGTGATGGGAAGCGCCGACACATAAATCCGCGATTGCCGGAAACGCAGCTTCAGCGGCAATCCGTGAAACCAGGCGTGAGTCCCGGGCCGCCTTACGATCGGTGCGGCACCCCGGTGGGTGCGCAGGATCGCGCGGATGCTCTCGGTCAGCATGATGCCGCCGACAATGCCGAGCAGGATCACATAGGAAAGGCCGACGACGAGATCGAGATGGCCGTTCCGCATCAGCACGGAGAAGAACCAGACGCCAACGGCGGTGCCGATAATGCCGCCGGAAAGCAGCACCAGTCCCAGCCCCACATCCACAAGCCGCTTCCGCCAGTAGTTGAGCGCGCCGGACATGGAGGAAGCCGCCATGTGGCTCGGCACATTGGCGACCGCGATGGCGGAGGGGATGCCCACCAGAATGAGCAACGGCGTCATCAGGAACCCGCCGCCCACGCCAAACATGCCCGAGATGAATCCGACCGCGATCCCGAGCGACAGGATCACGAATATATTGACCGGCAGTTCGGCGATCGGGAGATAGATCGACACGGCGGCATCCGGACTTGAATGAAACGCCGCGAGCGGGCGGCGTCAGAGGCATCAACATGCCGCCGCACCCGATTGTCAATCGAAGCAGGTCAGCAGCGTTTATTTCTTTACCGAGCGGCGGCGGGCGGGGCCGTCGCCCTTTTCCCACTCGGGATTGAGCTGCGTCGAATTTGCGGCAGCGTTAACGGGGGCCGGCGCCCAGGTCTGCACCGCGAGCTTGGCGGCCACGAGCGTCTGGTTATCGAGGCGCTTCGCCACGTCGTCGCGCTTTTTGCCGGCTTCCTGGTCGCCCTGCGCGGCGGCCAGCGCGAACCAGCGGTAGGACTCGGTCAGGTTCGGATCGACCCCCAGGCCGCGGGCATACAGGACACCGAGATTGTACTGGCTGTCGGCAACGCCCCGCTCGGAGGCCATGCGGAACCAGCGGGCGGCCGTCTTGTAATCGGGCGATCCATCGACCCCGTCGGAATAAAGGACGGCGAGGTTGTGCATCGCCTTGATGTGACCGGCCTCGGCCGCGATCACGTAATAGCGCTTGGCTTCCTGCGGGTTTTTCGAAACGCCATGGCCCTTTTCGTAAAGGCCGCCAATCCGGTAAGCGGCGGGCGCCGAGCCTTTCTTCAGCGCGCGTTCGAACCAGTTCATCGCTTCGGAGGGATTTACGGGAACGCCGCGGCCTTCGAGATAGCGGGAGCCGATTTCATAGGAGGCGATCGCATCGCCGGAGACGGCGGCCGCGCGTAAACCCTGTCCGCCGATGGTGACCGGAAGCTCGTCGCCCTTGGCGGCGATGGTTTCCTTGCCGGCCGGAACGGAAGCGGTCTGCACGGGAGCGGCGGCGGGCTTCGCGGGTTTCACCGAGCCGGTGGTTTCGGGTTCTAGGTTGGCCTTGTCGGTCTTCGTTTCGCCCAGGATCGGCACGTTCTGATGCGGGCCGATAATTCCCGCCGGGGAAGCGGTGAGGAATGAAGAAACGGACTGTTCCGGTAGCGCGGAATTTTTCTGCGGCGCGGGGGCCGGTTCAACCGGTGCAGGTTGGCCCGCGGGTTTGGGCGTCTGCGTCGAAGGCGCCGAATTGAACGGCAGTGACGGGAAGATGCCGTCGAAATAGCGCATCGCGGTGAAAATCAGCAGGAACGCGGTGAGCGCGATGAAAAACGCCTGGCGTCCGCGCGTGACCAGCAAGCCGGAAGCTTTTTTCTTCGGCTCTTCTCCAACCGAAAATTTCTTTTTGTCGTCGTTCGCGGGCTCCGCGGCGGCCGATTGCGCGGCGCGGCGTGCAGCGGCAATGTAGTCAGTCGTGCGGGCGGGCTGTTCCGGCTGGTTGATGCCGCCGAGTGCCAGTTCCGACTGGGCCACACGCTGGGCCGCGGTCTGCGACGCGCGATGGCGCGGCGCGCCCGAACCCGGTTCAAGCGGAAAGTCCGGCGCGATGTCGTCGGGAAGATCGATGATGCGGTCGTTGCGCGGAAGTGCCGGGTTGATGCGCGGCTCCGGGCGAACCTGAGGGGTCGTGGCAGCCTGCTCCACAAGCATGGGACGCTTCGTTTCCTCGGATCGTGTCTGTTCCGGAGCAATCATTTCGCGCGAAGCGGGCCTTGCCGGGCGGTCGGCGTAATCGCTTGATGGTTCCGGCGAAGATGCCGCGGTCGTGCGCACCTCCTGCATTTGCGCGAAGAGATCCTTCACGTTCTTTTCGATCACGCCGAGCACCGACAGGCGCGATTCAGCGGCGTCGAGCTTGTCCGAAAGTGCGCGCAGGCCGGATTCCATGCTGGTCGAAGCAGCCTGGCCGGACTTGCCGATCGAATGCATCATATCGTCGAGCCGGGAGCGGATTTCGCCGAGATCGGGCGTTGCCGGCGTTTGCTTCGCGGCGTGGTCGATGCGCTCCGACAGCGCCTCGATGCGGCGGTCGAACGCCGTCATGATGTCAACGACGGCGTTGTTGTCCTGCGCGGACGAACCGCCCTCGAATTTGTGTACGAGCGTTTCGATCTGAACGCACAGGCCTTTCAGCATGTCGGTGGGCAGCGCGCTTGAGAGCATTTCGCGGATTTCCGCGGTCTGCTCCTGCAAGCGGGCGACCGTGGTGCCATCGACCCCGCGCGCGTTCAGCGCATCGAGCTTGCCGGAAAGATCGACAAGATCCCGTTCCACCGAAGCGAAGCTTTCCGCCGGGCGGACGCTGGCAATCGCCGAGCGGATTTCTTCCAGTGTCTGCGCGATCTCGCCGCTGTTATGGGTATTGGCGCCGAGGCTGCCGCGGTCGATGCGGTTCACCAATGTTTCAACGGCGCGCTCCAAGGCTTCGAGCGAGCGGCGCGGAGCCAGATCGATCAGCTTGTCGGCGAGATCGGAAACTTCGCGGCGAAGCCCATCCATGCTTTCGGACCGCAGGCCCGAATTGCGGATCGTGTTCATTTCTTCAGTCAAATTCCTGAGCTGGCTCTCGATGCCGCTGAAATCATGCGCGGGCGGCATTGCAGCGGCGCGGCGCTGAAACTGCTGCGGCATTGGCGTGCCATCAAGCGCGGACTGCCGCATCATGATGTCGGCGACCGCTGAATCCAGTTCAGCCACGGTCGGCGGAATCGAATAATCCGCGTAGCGGATGTTTTCGTGCTCCAGCTTGCGGCTCATGGTTTCGATGGTGCGCGAAATATTTTCCAGCTTGCGCTCAAGCTCCGGCGCAGCGTGGCTGTTCGAGAGCCGGTTACGCGAAATCATGTCTTCGATACGGTCATCGAGCCGCTGGATCGCGGAGCGCACTTCGGAAGGCGCATTCCGTTCATGCGAACGGTCGCGCATCATCGCGTCGATGCGGTCGTTCAGGGATTCGATGGAGGAAAAAAGCGCGCCGTCGCCGCGGCCGCGCGAACCTGAAGAATCGGAATTCTGCCGGGAGAAATGATCGAGCCGTTCGGCGATGTCGTCGAGCCGCTGTTCGAGCGGATCGGCGCCGCGAAGCGAGCGGCGCGGACGCTCGGCGCTGACGGCGCATTCGCGGATGGCGGTATCCAGCCACTCGCCGACCGAAAGACCCGAGCGCCGCGCGGCATCGCGGGCCGCGGCCCAGGTCTCGGGCTCTACTGCGTTCACGCTCCAGGGGACGCTGGCGCTCATTCCAATTACCGTTCGCGGAGGCGGTCTTGGGCATACGCATTAACGGGCGTGCGCCGCTCTCCTGACCCGGAAATTCGGCTTGTTATGGTAAAGGCCGGGTTAATTTCGCCGGTTCTGAGCGTTCAAAACCGCTGATTTTGCTGGCTTATGGCTCTTTGGCCGCAAAATGCGTCCACCCGCCACGCCGCCCGGTTGCGAACCGGCCCGGGTTCCCCGGATTTAATAAATTGGGCGTAGGCTGTGAGCGCGAATCAGGGGCGCATCCGGCGCGGGTTTTCGTCCGTTCCCCGCCGCAATTCCGGGTGACAAGCGGAGTTAAGGGGCCGCGTTAGAGGGGACTTGAATGCCAAGTTACAAGGCGCCGGTGGACGACGTTTTGTTTTTGTTGAACGACGTTTTCCACATCGAGCGTTACGGCAATCTGCCCGGATTTGCCGATGCCAATCCCGAAACGCTGGAAGCGATCCTGAGCGAGGGCGGAAAGCTCTGCGAGGAAGTGATTCAGCCGCTTAATCGCATCGGCGACATCGAAGGCTGCAAGCGCAACGCCGACGGATCGGTGACGACGCCGAAGGGATTCAAGGAAGCCTACAGGCAATTATCCGAAGGCGGCTGGGTCGGGCTCGCCTGCGAGCCGGAATTCGGCGGGCAGGGACTGCCGCAGACGCTGACCTGGATCATGAACGAGTTCATCACGTCCGCGAACATGGCCTTCTCCATGTATTCAGGCCTGTCGCAGGGCGCCTATCTCGCGATCCGCATCCACGGCACCGATGCGCAGAAAAAAATCTACCTGCCGAAAATCGCGTCCGGCAAATGGTCGGCGACGATGAATCTCACCGAGCCGCATTGCGGCACCGATGTGGGATTGATCCGCACCAAGGCAACTCCGCAAGCGGACGGCAGCTACAAGCTCAGCGGCACCAAGATTTTCATTTCCGCCGGCGAACACGATCTCACGGAAAACATCGTGCATCTTGTGCTGGCGCGCATCGAAGGCGGGCCGGAAGGCAGCAAGGGAATTTCGCTGTTCGTCGTTCCAAAATTTTTGCCGAAGGAAGATGGCTCTGTTGGCGCGAGGAACGGCGTTTCCTG
>CAZUJE010000059.1:0-16008 GCA_964620215.1 uncultured Hyphomicrobiales bacterium | reverse complement strand
ACATCGAGATAGGAAGTGTTGGTCGCAAGGATCGCACCCGGCCGGGCCAGACTGTCGATCTTGCGGAAGGCTTCGGTCTTGACGGCCAAATCCTCAAATACCGCTTCGACGACAAGATCGGCCTGCCGCACAAATTCCCAATCGTCGGTGAGGGAAACATTTTGCAGCCGCTCGTCCGCTGCTTTCTGCGTCAGCCGGCCGTTCTCCATCTGACGCTGATAAATCGCGCGGATGCGGTCCATGCCAGCGCCCGCCGCCAGCTTGTCCCGTTCAATCACCACAACCTGAAACCTGGCATCCGCGAAACTGACAGCGATGCCAGCGCCCATCGTCCCCGCGCCGAGAATGACTACATTTTTGACGGCGCGCGTTTTTGCGTCGCCAATGCCCGGCACCTTGCGGGATTCCCGCTCGGCGAAAAACAAATGCCGCAGCGCTTTTGCCTCGTCGCTCTCGCGCAGCATCATGAACGCTTCGCGTTCGTTCTTCACCGCCTGGTCGAACGGCACGTGCCCGGTTTGCCGGATCTGTTCGATCGCAACTTCAATGTTCTTCGCGCCCTTGGCCTTTTTCAGAGCGACACTCGCAGCCTCGCCCGCTTCAGCTTCCTGCCTTGCAACAGCGACTCTGGATAAACGCCGCTTCGGCAATCCGGCCGCAATCAGTTTTGCCTCCGCGACAACATCCCCATAGGCGATCGCATCGATCATGCCCAATCGCAGAGCTTCTTCCGCCTTCAGCCGTTTGCCCTGGGTGATGAGTTCGATTGCCTTGGCGATGCCGACAAGGCGCGGCAGCCGTTGCGTGCCGCCCGCCCCCGGAATGATGCCAAGCTTTACTTCCGGCAACCCGACCGTGACGCTCGCATCGCCAAGCCGGTAATCGCAGGCCAGCGCAAATTCGTAGCCGCCGCCCAGCGCCGACCCCTTGATCGCGGCAACGATCGGCTTTCCGCACTTCTCCATTTCCAGAATGACATCTGGAAGCGAAGGAGGAAGCGGCGGAGCTGACATTTCCTTGAGATCGGCTCCGGCGATGAAATCGCTGCCGGCGCCGGTGACCACGATCGCATTCACAGATTTGTCGGCTGAAAGTTCGCGGAATGCCGTGATCAATCCTTCGCGCATGGGCGTGGAAAGCGCATTGACGGGAGGGCTGTCGAGCGTAACGACGGCGATACCCTCCTTACGCTCAGCCGTAACGCTCTCACTGAAAGATTTCTTCATGACCGCACTGAATGGGAGGCTAGCATCCCGGAGTCTGTAACCAATCCGTGGAGATAGGCCTGTTAATTACAGAATGAAGTTCTGCATCCGCTCCGCCCGAGCGAATTAATCAGCACGGAAAGATCGAGCGTCCCGTTGAATACATACTGCATCGACCGCTCATTGAAGAAATCGAGCTTGTACGGGCCTTGCAGGCCGGTCGAGGTCGAATAGGTGATGGCGTCGCCGGCGTTCAATGTAAACGTCTTGCCGCCGAAATTGATCAGGATGGAGCCTTGCGGCACGAAGAATACCGCCCAGTAAACACCGGGTGAGAGTTGTTTCACGATCCAGTGGATGACCGTGCCGCGCACGCCGATGGTGGCGACGGGCGTTCTGATTTCATAGGCGCTGGATTTCTGCGCACCGCTGACAAAGCGGAAGGCGCCGACGCCGGCGTTCACCACAACCTTGCCGTTGCCGCGATCGGGATCATAGACAAACCGGTCGAGGACCACCTCGGACTGCGCGCCTACGCTTAAGGTCGTCTGGTCGAGAAACAAAAGTTGCGCCGTGCTCAGCTGGCCGGTGCGGATGCGCTCGTTGGCGGAAACATCGCTGCCGTTGGAAAGCGGACGGGCATTCGCACCCTGCACGCTGTTTTTCACGACCGAAGCGATTCCGATTTTCTGGGCTGCCATAACATCCGCCGGGCCGATCAAAGTGGCCGCTGCGATCATCACTATGGCGAGGGAACCCGAGAGAATTCTGATAGCTGTGTTCATGGCGCAACGATCCTATGTTTTTTCCGGCGGAAATTGAAGGCTCGCGATACCGTTGAGTATCGCGCCATGCTGGCGCGCCCTCCACCCCTATGCTTTATTTCGCGCAATCTCAATTGCCGTGTGTTTTGAGGTTTGGGTCAGTGAAAGCTGTTGCAAGGGCTGTATTATTTCTCTTCGCGATTGCTTTGCTGGCGGCTCCTTTTGGCGCCGCTTTCGCCGATGAATTGGCGCGGCTGAATGCCAACATTATTCGCGATCCCAACAATGTGGAATTGAACCTACGCTACGCCCAAGCCGCCGAAGACAAGGGCCAGCCCGAAAAAGCCCTTGCCGCCTATGAGCGCGTGCTTGATCTCGATCCCGGCAACATGGCGGCGCGGCTGGGCATCATCCGCGCGGCCAAGGGTGTCCTGCCAAACATCACGCAGGTTTTTCTCGAATATGGAGCCGGGTGGGAATCAAACCCTCGCCGCGTTGATGCCGGCAGCGGCAGCGATTTTCTGCTGCTTGGCCGGGCGGTGATCAAGGATGACCGCACCATAGGCTCCACGCGCTGGCGCACGGTCGGTAATCTTGTTGGACAGGTTTATTTCGACAATGGCGATCTGAGCTACGGTTACGCGGGTGCGGAAACCGGGCCGGTGATCTTTTTGAGCCCCAACTTTTTCGTTCATACCGCTATCGGCGCCGCCGGCGCATATTTCGATCACCGCGCGCTTTATGGCGAAGCATCCGCGGCGCTCACATTCGAGAACGTGAGTACCGGCCCTTACAGCTATAGCCTCCGGTTGCGCGGCGGCTACCGCCAATACAACGACTTCTTCCCGGTCACCGAAGGCCCGTTCGCCGAGGTGATCTGGAAATTCTCCGCGATTGGCGTGTTCGGCGATGATGCGTTTTTGTTCGCACCGTTTTATCGCTGGAGCGACATACCCGGCGTTGCGTTTTCAATCATCAATTTCGAGCCGCTACAGCCGGGCAAATTCAACGAATACGGCTTGCGCACGGAGTATTATCGAAAGGTCCTGCCGACAGTGAGTCTGGGCGCTACATTCACCGTCGCTTATCGCGATTACTCGCCTTCATTCGACGCTTTGAATGCTGTGACGACCAAACGCGAGGAGCTGCTGCTGATCCCGGGCGCGGCGATGATCTTTCACCAATTTCTGAACAGCCGCACCGATCTTCGCTTCGACTACCGTTTCGAGCATCGCGATATGAGCATCAAGACGGACTCGGGCATTCCGGCCCCGTCCGAAGATTTCAGAAATCACGCCGTCACGATGACGTTCCAGACGCGCTACTGAGCAGACCGCTGGTTTTTTAATGAAGCTATAGATTGACCGCCATCGCCAGAACCGCGGCGATTGCAAGATAGGTCAGCTGGTGAAGCGCCTGATCTGCGCCGAAAGTCCACCAGAATTCGGACTGCGGAAATTTCCAGCTGTTTCGCTTGACCGTCTGCTCCTTCGACCAGTCGATATGATAGTGGACGATGAATTCGCCGAGGATGATGCCGATGGCGACCGGCCAGCCGGGCGGCACCAGATAGAAAATAGGCGTGGAGCCAAGCGCGTGCAGTCCGGCATGAATAATCCCGCCGGGATGGCCGTATTTCCCCTTGTTCATGAACTGATAGGGCGTTTGCAGAACGAAATCGAAAAGGAAATGCTTGAGCTGGAGAATCAGCAATACCGCCAACAGCAGTTTTACATCCTGACTCACTGATTTTCCTTCCCTCGGCAATGACGCCTGCCGTAAGTTCCCATCTACACCGGCGGACTGGCAACTGGTTTCCGGAGACTATTTCTCCTGGGCTGTGAATACGCCATCCCAGTTTTCCGGCGGCGGCGCGGCCTTGAATTCCGCGATCCTCGATAGAAATAACGAATAATAGTGATCCATGCGGGCGATGCCGCAGCTGCGGCACTCCGCAATCGCTGCTTCCGCTTTCGCCCATTGCTGTGAACGAAACAGCTCCAGAAATTCATTGTGCGAGTGCCGCAAATGGGCCATCCGGCCTTCGTCCTCTTCCACGAGTTTGTTGAAGGTGAAAATCGGCGACGGGCGGCCGCGGCCTTTCACGCGCACAAGATCAAGCTCCAACGCGGACAGCCCGCGCATTTCATTGACGGTCTGTTCGCCCACAATGGCGGTGAGGCCGTAAACTTTGGCGAGCCCCTCAAAGCGCGAAGCGACGTTCACCTCGTCCCCGATGGCGGAATAATCGAAGCGCTGCATTGATCCCAGATTGCCGACGCAGCAGCGTCCCGTATTGATTCCGATGCCAACCCTGACCAGCTCAAACGGGCGGCCCGCGGCTTCGGCTTCCTTTTTCCAATGCGCGTTCAGATCGGCCATGCGCCCGGCCATGTCGATGGCGGAGCGGCAAGCTTGCGTCGCGTGTTCGGGCTCGTCGAGCGGCGCGTTCCAGAACGCCATGATCGCATCGCCCATGTATTTATCGATGGTGCCGCGATGGGAGAGAATGATGTCGGTGAGCGGCGTCAACAGTTCGTTGATGAAGCGCGTAAGTTCATGCGCGGAAAGCCGTTCCGAAATCGTCGTGAAATTCCGCACGTCGCAAAAGAGCAGCGTCAGTTCCCGCACCTCGCCGCCGAGTTCAAGTTTTTCGGGATTGGCGAGAAGTTCGTTCACCACCGCCGGCGCCACATAGCGGCTGAAGGCGCCGCGAATTTCGCCGCGCTGAACTTCCACGCGCCGGTACACATAAAATCCGGCGGCCGAAACCAGACAGATCAGGGCAAACGCCGGAAACACAGGATCGAACAGCAATCCCAATTGGCTGAAGGCAAACCAGCCGCCCAGCAGCAGTGCCGCTATCGCGAGCAGGCCAATGAGCGCCGCGGTAAAAGCCGGGACGCGAAAGACAACAAAACCGAGCAGCAATCCGAGCGCAACGATGATAAATTGCTCGAGCGCATAGGCATAATCCGGCCGCGTCAGCGAAACACCAGTCAGCACATGCTCGATCGATTGCGCGATGATTTCAACGCCCGCGATGGAGGAGTCGAGCGGCGTGGCGCGGAGATCCAGAAGCCCCGGCGCGCTGGTGCCGATGAGAATAATGCGTCCTTCAATTTCATCATCGGGGACTTCGCCATTCAACAGTTTCCAGACCGGAATATAGGCTTCGGGTTTGCTCTGCCGGAATTTCAGCCAGATCCCGCCGTCAGCGTCGGTGGGAATTTCCAGCGCCCCGATGCGGATATGATTTAATCCGGTCGCTTGGCCGAATGCGGTTTCGCCGCTGGCATTGGAGGATTTCAGCAAATAAGAGGAAGCGCCCTGGGCGATGCGCAAGGCCTCCGCGAAAAGAGTCGGCACGAAACGATCGCCGACGCGATAAACAAGTCCCACCCGGCGCAAGACCTGGTCGCGATCGGGCCGCCAGTTGATCGAGCCGATGCCGGCAGCCGCATCCTCGAACATCGTGAGATTGCCCGCGCCTGTCGTGAACGGGGGAATGAACGGACGCGGATCGTCACCTGCAAATGAAAAACCGGCCTTTATTTTGGAATTGAAAGACCCCTGTCCTCCCGCAAGTGCCACTGCGAGCACGGTTGGAGTGACTTTCAATATGGCGGTGAATTCCTCATCGTTGGTCGAGCGCTTCGCAATGATGGAAGTCAGCTTGTCCGCGTCGCCCGCCGGCAACCGCTTCGCCACTTCTTCCAGCGAAGTGCGGTCAGGCTCCGAGAACTGCACATCGAACGCGATGGCGGCGGCGCCACGCTCGCGCAATTTGCCGACAATGTCGCGCATTGTCGTTCGCGGCCACGGCCACTGGCCATAAATTTTCAGCGAGCGCTCGTCGATGTCGAGGATGCGCACCGGCAGTTCGGGATTATATGCCCGCGGCGACAGGTGCTGATACGTATCGAACCCGATCAGGCGCAGACCCTGAACCACGAACGGGTCGGCATGGCGGATCAGAACCGCCGCCGCGATCAGGCCGCCCACTAGCAGTGCGTAAAATCCGCCGGCGCGAACAGCCATTGATCCAGCCCGATTGCGACCTAAAGGTTATACACCAGCAGCAATTGCGCGAAGCCAGCCATATCAGGCGGAAAATACCTTCAGGAGTAAAGTCTCCTCGGGCGGATAAGCATGAAATGACGGAATAATCGGCTTGCGGTCATTGCGGCCAGTTCATATCAATAGGAATCGTTTTCTCCGGCGCCGTGGTTGATCCTGCCCGCGCCTTAGCAAACCGGGCGCGCAAGTATGGAACACGAGACAACGCTCATCGTCACGATCGTGATGAGCCTGGTGCTCGCCTTCGCGTTCGGCTTCGTCGCGACCTGGCTCAAGCTGCCGCCACTGGTCGGTTATCTTGTCGCCGGCATCGCCGTTGGGCCTTACACGCCGGGCATCGCCGTCGATGCCGGCCTCGCGGGCCAGCTATCCGAAATCGGCATCATTCTTCTGATGTTCGGCGTCGGCCTGCATTTTTCCGCGAACGATCTCCTCACGGTGAAATGGGTCGCGATACCCGGTGCCATCGCAGAAATTTTCATCATCACATCGATTGGCATCCTCGTCTCGACGATGTGGGGCTGGAGTTTCGGCCAGGGCCTAGTGCTCGGCCTTTGTTTGTCCGTCGCAAGTACCGTCGTGCTGCTGAAGGCGCTCGATGAGCGCAATCTTCTCAACACAGCAAACGGCCGAATAGCCATCGGCTGGCTCATTGTTGAAGACCTTGTGATGGTGCTTGTGCTGGTTCTGTTGCCCGCACTCGCGACCATGCTCGGCGGCAAAGCCGTTCAAGGTCACGGGATGTTCGATGGGAATCTGGCGCTCTCCATCCTGCTGACACTCGGCAAAGTCGGCGCCTTTGGCGTGATCGTTTTCCTGTTCGGCCCCCGGCTTGTGCCATGGTTGCTTGGCCGGGCTGCCCGCACCGGCTCGCATGAATTGTTCACCCTATCGGTTCTTGCGGTGGCGCTCGGCATCGCCTTCGCCGCGGCCAAAATCTTCGACGTATCTTTCGCGCTCGGCGCATTCTGCGCGGGCGTTGTGCTCAGCAAATCAGACTTCAGCCATCGCGCGGCGGAAGAATCCTTGCCGCTTCAAAACGCTTTCGCTGTTCTGTTTTTCGTATCGGTCGGAATGCTGTTCGATCCGTCCATCCTGATCCGCGAACCGTTGCATGTGCTGGCGGTGCTGGCGGTGATCCTGATCGGCAAGTCCGTGATCGCTTTCAGTCTCGTGCTGGTTCTGGGATTGCCGATCGGAAGCGCGCTGCCGATTGCAGCCGGCCTTGCGCAGATCGGCGAATTTTCTTTCATCCTCGCGGGCCTCGGCATGGCCTTGGGGCTGCTTCCCGCTGAAGGAAAAGACCTCATTCTGGCCGGAGCCTTGCTGTCGATTACATTGAACGCACTGGCATTCCACGCCGTGAAGCCGCTGACCTTGTTTATTTCGACAAAAGTATCCTTGCTTACGCGAGGCGAACACGCCCGGCGCGAATACTTGTCTTCGCTGCAACGAAAACTCGCCGCCGCCGCCAAGCACACGCAGCCGGTTAATCTCAGCCTTCAGCCGGGCGAGATGATGAACAAGTTTCCGGTCTTCGGAGATCTGGACCCGGTGCAGCGCGCCGAGTTGCTGGCACTGTTCAAGCCGCGCTCCGCCGCGCCTGGCGAGCGCGTAATTCGCGCGGGCGATGTGGCCAGCGAAATGTTCTTCATTTCTTCGGGTGCCGTCGAAGTAAATGTCGGCTCGCAGGTGATCCACCTGGGGCCGGGCGATTTCTTCGGTGAAATGGCGCTGCTCAGCGGCGGCCGCCGTACCGCCGATGTCACCGCTATTGATTACTGTCTCTTCCTCACGCTCGATGTGCATGACTTCCGCGATTTCATCGGGCGCCATCCCGAACTGAAAACGAAACTCGATGAAGTCGCCCGTCAGCGCGCCGAAATGAACAAGCAGCAGCGCACGGCACAATAAGGCAGCATTCAAGCCGCCTTCAGGTTGATTTACCCCCGGGCCAATCCGTTATATCTTTCGCCGACAGTGCGGGGGGCATTGGCGTGGGGTTCGTTCGTTCGGCATTTATCGTCGTGTTGATGCTTGCTGGCTTTGCTGCGAACGCAGCGGAGGCGGAGCGCCCTCCGCAATTCATCGTGTTCTCCTACGACAACTGCACAGAACTGGAACGCTGGCGTGAGTTGATGGCGTTCGCGGAAGAAATGGATCGCGATGGCAAGCGCGTTCATTTTACCTTTTTCATCAGTGGCACCAATTTCCTCGCGGACAAAAAGCGGCATGCCTACACGGCTCCGCATCAACCACCCGGCGCATCGAAAATAAATTTCGGCGGGTCGCCTGATGATATCCGCGCCCGTATCCAGTTCATCAATCTGGCCCGCAAGAACGGTCACGAAATCGGCTCCCATGCGGTCGGCCATTTCGACGGGCGGCAGTGGTCGACCGCGGACTGGATGCAGGAATTTCAAAGTCACAAGGCGCTGATAAAAAATATCTCACGCAACAACGAGCTTGATGATGCTTCCTCATTCAGCTTTTCACCTGAAGAAGTTTTCGGATTCCGCGCCCCTTATCTCAGCACAAGCAGCGGCCTGTTCGAGGCCATGCGGCAGAATAAATTCGTCTATGACGCCAGCGGCGTCGGACATGCCAATGAATGGCCGGAGAAAAAAGACGGCCTGTGGCGATTTAATCTCGCCAGCCTGAAGATCTCCGGCTCCGGCAAAATGACGCTTTCGATGGATTACAATTTTTATGTCGCCCAATCGGCCGCGTTCAACAATCCGAAAAGTCACGATCTTTTCCGCGAACAGATGTACGCCACCTACATGAATTATTTGCGCGCGAATTACACCGGCAATCGCGCTCCGCTGCATATCGGCCATCATTTCTCGACGTTTCAGGGCGGCGTCTATAATCAGGCGCTGCTCTCATTCGCCCGCTCAGTATGCGGATTGCCGGAAATCAAATGCGTGACCTACGCGAAGCTTGCGGAGTTCCTCGAAGGATTAAGTCCGGAACAATCCGAGCTTTACAAAAAGGGCGCATTCCCGCGCGCAACTTTCCCGGCATTCGACCTCGCCAAGGCAAGCGAGCTGAGATAAATGCGCAGGCGTGCCCGGCGCGATTGGGGAAGTATCAACGCGCCCGGTAATTCAGTTTTTTATGACCCGTCTGCGACGCGATAACCAATACCGGGCTCGGTGATAATGATCTGCTGATCTTCCGATGTCGGCTCGATCTTCTGGCGTAGCTGCCCGATATAGACGCGAAGGTACTGAGTGTCTTCGGTATGCGCCGGCCCCCAAACCCCGGTCAGGATTTGGCGGTGGGTAAAAACCTTCCCCGGGTGCTTTGCGAGGAACGACAACAGCTCAAATTCCTTCGGCGTGAGCTTCACGTCGTCGCCGTCCTTGGTAACGCGGTGGCGAACGTGATCAATTTCGAGGCTTCCGATCTTTACCTTGGGCTGCTCCGCATTGCGTTGCATTCGATGGCGCAACGCCGCGCGCATGCGGGCTAACAATTCCCCTACGCCGAACGGCTTGTTGATGTAATCATCCGCTCCAGCGTCGAGCGCTTCGATTTTCTCCGCCTCGCGATCGCGCGCTGAAAGCACAATAATTGGAACGTCCGACCACTCACGGACCTTTCGGATCACATCCTTGCCGTCTCCGTCAGGCAAACCAAGATCAAGCACCACAATGTCCGGGGATTGAGAGGCGATCAGCTTGGCGGCCTCTGTTGCCGTCCCGGCACTGGTCAGATCGTAGTCGTTCGCTTCCAGCGCGGGACGCAAGAATTTGAGAATTGCGGGTTCGTCGTCGACAACGAGAACGCGAGTTTTGCTGCTCATTGCGTCTGCGCCCGTGGAAAGCTGAAACTAAATCTTGCCCCGCGGCCGTTGCTTACAGGGCTTTCTGCCGTGAGGCTGCCCCCGTGAGCCTCAACAATCCCCTTCGCGATTGCGAGGCCGAGACCCGTTCCAGCGCCCTTATCAGCCACGCTTTCTTTCGGAAGACGAGTGACAAATTTCTCAAATATGTGCGGGAGAATATCCGGTTGAATGCCCGGACCGTCGTCCGTCACGCGGAGTGCTGGGGCGAGTTCGTTTGCAATCCCGTCGATCACTATTTTGGAAGATGGCGGTGTATGGGACAACGCATTCTGTACAATATTGCCGAGCGCTTGCTCAACCAGCAGCGCATCGGCCATTACCAACGGCATTTTCTCCGGCATGCGGATTTCAATTCCGTGTTGCGCCCCACGGCGTTTAGCAGCGGCGGCAACGCTCGCAACGATCTCGCCCAAATCGACCCAGTCCTTTCGCAACTCCAGCGCGCCCGCATCGATGCGCGTGATCGCCAGAAGATTTCGAACCATCTCATCCAGCCCCACTGCTTCGTCACGAATTTGACGAAGCAAGGTCTTCTGCACCTCAGGCTCCAGCTTCTCGGCGTAATCCAATACGCTTGTGGCCGATCCTAAAATTGCGGCCAGAGGCGTTCGAAAATCATGGGAGATGGAAGCAAGCAACGTGTTCCGAATACGCTCGGCTTCCACCGCGCCCCGCACCTCAACCATCTCCTTCGACAAGGAGGCGCGTTCGATTGCAGAGGCGGTTTGCTCGACCAAGGTGCTGAGCAGGGATTTTGCTTCAGAGTCTAATGGGTTGTGATCCGCGTTCGCCCCAACGCCTACTACGCCAGTGGATTTATCCCCGATTCGCAGTGGCAGAAAATACCACGGCACATTTGGAAGGGTTGCGGTTTGTGCACCCGCCGGTTCTCCTCTTTCGAACGTCCAGCGCGCGGCTGATACGGAGGCAATATCGAGTTCGTCTTCGGGCGGCCAGGACCCTCGGAGTGCCAACGCCTCACCTGTTTGCATCAGGAGAACGGCGGGCCGCCCCACGCTTGCTTGAATTTCGCTGACGGCGGCTTCCGCAACGGCGTCTATTCCAGCCAATCCTGAAAGCTTTCGGGTGAAATCATAAAGCCTGCGCGTGGCGCGCATACGCTCCGCTGCAATTCTTGCTTGCTCCCGCACTCTTCCGGCAAGCGCCGATGTCATGATTGCCACTACGAGGAAGACAGCGAGTGCCAGCAGCTCATGCGGTTCAGCTACCGTGAATGTGTAATACGGCTCGATGAAGAAAAAATTATACGCGAGAAACGACAAGACCGACGCATACAATGCAGACAAAACGCCAAAGCGGATCGCGGGAAAAAGAACCGCCATCAAAAAAATCATCGAGACGTTCGGGAACGGTGTAACAGCCGTCAACGCGCGGCCAATTCCAATGGCAATGGCAACGCCAACTGTAACCCACACGAAATGCATGGGGTTGAGCGATGTTCCAAATGCAAATCCCGGCCGCCAGCCCGATCCTTCGGATTGGGCGCCCGTTATAAAGTGGATTGCAATATCATCCGCTCGTCGAACCAGCTCATGCGGTAAGGACTTACGAAAAAGCTCGGCTAGGAATCCTGCGCCCGATCTTCCTATAACGATCTGGGTTACATTCTCCGCCCTCGCATAGCGAAGAACTTCGGCCGGGATGTCATTTCCGACCATCGTCAGTGTTTCGCCGCCCAGCGATTCCGCCAATGCAAAGGCATCATCCACTCGTTTCCTCGACGCCGGATCGAGCGCAGTGCCGGGCCGCTCGACAATTGCGACTACCCAAGGAGCGTCAATCAGATCGGCAAGGCGTTTTGCCGCGCGCACGACTGTAGCCGACATCTTATCGGGGCCGATGCAGGCGAGAATGCGCTCTCCCGCGGCCCACGGCCCTTCGATTGCCTGCGCTTTCATGCTTTCGATGAGATCGTCATCGATTCGTTCGGCCGTTCTGCGAAGAGCCAATTCGCGTAGGGCAATCAAATTCTGTGGCTTGAAAAAGTTTTGGACCGCGCGGGCCGCGGTGTCCTGCACATAGACTTTTCCTTCCGCGAGTCTTTTCATCAATTCGTCAGGCGGAAAATCAACAAGAACAATCTCATCCGCATTTTCAAACACACGGTCCGGAACCGTCTCGCGCACTCGCACTTTTGTAATCTGCTGAACCACGTCGTTCAGGCTCTCAAGGTGCTGGATGTTGAGCGTTGTCCAGACATCGATCCCGGCGGATAGCAACTCGTCAATGTCTTGCCAGCGCTTTGGATGTCGGCTGCCCGATACATTCGTGTGCGCGTATTCATCAACCAAGATAAGGCCCGGTTTCCGAGCCAGGGCAGCGTCGATGTCGAACTCCTGCACGATCTGGTTGCGATAGACGACGGGCTTTCGAGGGAGAATTTCGAAGCCTGTTACGAGCGCTTCTGTTTCGCGTCGACCGTGGGTCTCGACCAACCCAATAACAACGTCGCGGCCGTCCGCTTTCGCAGAACGGCCCGTGGATAGCATTGCGAATGTTTTGCCCACTCCCGGCGCTGCGCCGAGATAAATCTTCAGATGACCGCGCCCTTCTTTTTTCGCTCGGGCAAGCAGTGCATCAGGCGAGGCTCTAATATCGGAAGAAGGCATGGCTTTCCTCGCGCCAGCCTATTTTAGCTCATGGCCGGATTGCGTCGAGAGCGAGATTGAGAACGAGAACATTGACGCGCGGCTCGCCTAGAAGCCCCAATGCACGCCCCTCGGTATTGGCATTCAGCACTGTGCGAACTCGCTCGTCGGAAAGCCCGCGAGCTTTGGCAACGCGCGATACCTGAAGCGCTGCATTCTCCGGCGAGATATGCGGATCGAGGCCGCTTGCTGAGGCGGTCACTGCATCGACAGGGATGGCACCATTCACTCCGCTCTTGCGCATGCTCTCTACATCGCCCTTTACGCGATCAAGCAGCTTTTCCGTGATGGGACCAAGGTTGGATCCCGTGGACGCAGCAGCATTGTAAGGCGCGTCAATTGTTTTCGTTGCATCAGCAGGATCGGCTGTGGATGTCGCTGAAGGACGCGGGTGGAAATACTTGTCCTCCGCAAAATTCTGGCCGACCAGCGACGAGCCAATCACCTTGCCGTCCTTGACGATGAGGCTTCCGTTTGCCGCGGAAGACATCGCGAGTTGCGAAACGCCCGTGATAGCGAGCGGATAGGCAATGCCCGTGAGCAAAGTGAATGCGAGGATCATGACAAATGCCGGACGAAGATATTCGTTCATTGTATTTCTCCTCAAACAAGCCCGAGAGCGGATACGGCCATATCAACGAGTTTGATGCCGACGAATGGGACAATGACTCCGCCCAGCCCGTAGACAAGCAGATTACGGCGCAGCAATGAGGCTGCACCAACCGGACGATACTTCACACCCTTCAGGGCGAGTGGAATCAAAGCGACAATAATCAGCGCGTTGAAAATCACAGCTGAAAGGATGGCGCTTTGCGGTGTGGAAAGATTCATGATGTTGAGTGCGTTCAGTTCCGGCATGGACGCGACGAAAAGAGCGGGAATAATCGCAAAATATTTCGCAACGTCATTTGCGATTGAAAATGTTGTCAGGGTCCCACGCGTCATCAGCAACTGTTTGCCGATTCCGACGACTTCGATCAACTTGGTCGGATCGGAATCGAGATCGACCATGTTTCCGGCCTCACGGGCGGCCTGCGTGCCGGACTGCATCGCGACGCCAACATCCGCCTGCGCCAGCGCTGGTGCGTCGTTGGTGCCATCACCGCACATGGCGATCAGGCGTCCCTGCGACTGCTCCTTGCGGATGAACTGAAGTTTGTTTTCCGGCGTCGCCTCCGCAATGAAGTCATCAACGCCTGCTTCCGAAGCAATCGCAGCGGCGGTGATCGGATTGTCGCCCGTAATCATTACGGTCTTGATCCCCATCCGGCGCAATTCACCGAAACGCTCTTTAATATCGGATTTTACAACGTCCTTCAGACGAATCACGCCGAGCAGCTTGTCGCCGCTGACAAGACCAAGCGGGGTGCCGCCGGAGCGCGCAATCTGCTCAACCGCCGAACGAAACGCCGGTGGCTCCGGTACATCACGCTTCGCCTGTTCGGCGGCGAATTTCAGCACCGCATCCACGGCACCCTTGCGCAGCTTGCGCGAGCCGATGTCCACGCCGGAAAGCCTAGTGGTCGCGGAGAATTCGATGAATTTCGCGCCCTCAGCTTTAGGCGCGCTCACTCCGTATTTTTTCTGCGCAAGCTGGACAATCGAGCGGCCTTCCGCCGTCTCGTCCGCGAGGCTCGCGAGCACCGCAGCTTCAGCGGCTTCACGCTCCGACACGCCGGGAACCGGAATAATCTCTGTGGCAAAACGGTTGCCGAACGTGATTGTGCCCGTCTTGTCCAACAGCAGCGTATCCACATCGCCAGCGGCTTCGACGGCCCGGCCCGACATCGCGAGCACATTGAACTTCAGCAAACGGTCCATGCCCGCAATGCCGATAGCGGAAAGCAGGCCGCCGATGGTCGTCGGAATCAAGGTGACAAGCAGCGCGATCAGCACCGGCACGGAGACATTCGTTCCTGAATACGCACCAAGACCCGTGAGCGTAACCACAGCAATCATGAAAATGATTGTCATGCCCGCGAGCAGAATATTCAGCGCGATTTCGTTCGGCGTCTTCTGCCGTTCTGCGCCTTCAACGAGTGCAATCATCCGGTCGAGGAAAGACGATCCGGGTGAGGACGTGACGCGAACGATGAGGTGATCCGAAATGACCGTTGTGCCTCCGGTGACCGCCGAGCGGTCGCCGCCGGATTCACGAATGACCGGCGCGGATTCGCCGGTAATCGCCGCTTCGTTGACGGAAGCAATTCCTTCGATGATCTCGCCATCGGCGGGGATGATGTCGCCCGCGTCCACCCGGATGAGATCGCCGGCTCGCAATTCCAGCGCGGGCGCCGCTTCATAGACTTCGTGATTGTCCGCCATCACGAGCCGCTTCGCGTTCGTCTCCACGCGCGTCTTGCGCAATGTCTCCGCTTGCGCGCGGCCCCTGCCCTCAGCGATTGCCTCGGCGAAATTGGCGAACAGCACCGTGAACCAGAGCCACGCCGCGATCTGTCCCGTGAAAGAAGCCGGCGCGCCCTGAATTAAATCGCGAACGAAAAGAACCGTCACAACCAGCGAGACAGTCGCGGTGACGAAAATCACCGGGTTCTTCACCAGCGAGCGGGGATTGAGTTTGGAAAATGAATCGATGATGGCTCGCCAGATCAACTGCGGGTTAGCCATCGCCGATTGATGACGATTTCGGACGGCGAGACCAGAATCCATTTCGATTGCAGACATATTGGTTACTCCGCCAGATCAGTTGAAGGTCTTGCCCGCGAGCATCTGGAAATGCTCGACGATGGGACCGAGTGCGAGCGCAGGGAAGAATTCGAGGCCGCTGAGAATGAGAATGACGCCGGTGAGCAGCCCGATGAAAAGCAACCCATCGGTTGGAAATGTGCCGCCGGAAGGCGCGAGCCTTGGTTTTACGACAAGCGAACCCGCAATCGCCATCACCGGAACGATGATACCGAACCGGCAGGCAAGCATCGTGATGCCGAGCGTGGTGTTGTACCAGGGCGCGTTTGCGGTAAGCCCGGCGAATGCGGAGCCGTTGTTTCCTGCTGCCGACGAAAATGCGTAGAGAATTTCCGTGTAACCGCGCGGACCCGGATTGGCGAGGCTGGCGAGAGCGACGGGCAGCACCGCGGATACCGCGGAGAAGCCCAGAATAAATAGCGGCATGATGAGGATGGCGAGCATCGCCATCTTCACTTCTTTGGCTTCCAGTTTCTTTCCGAGATATTCCGGCGTGCGGCCGACCATCAAACCGGCGACGAACATCGCGATGATTGCGAACACCACGATGCCATAGAGGCCGGAACCGACGCCGCCAGGAACAACTTCACCAATCTGAATCATGAGAAGTGGGATTAGTCCGCCAAGCGGCATGTAAGAACCGTGCATCGAATTCACGGAGCCGTTTGAAGCTCCTGTGGTGAACACCGCCCAAACCGAGGACAAGGCTGTGCCGAAGCGGACCTCCTTGC
>CAZUJE010000058.1:1378-16408 GCA_964620215.1 uncultured Hyphomicrobiales bacterium | reverse complement strand
GCGAGCAGGAGCGGGCGGCCGGGCCGGAGCGCCACGCGGTGAAACTGGAGCGGGATGTTTTCCGCCTCCAGCGCCTTCGCGACGAGGTCGTGATCGCCGACCGATGCGCCGCCCAATGTCACCAGCAGATCGACATCCTTCGCGCGCATGGCACGGATCGCGGCGACAATGTCTTCAGTGCGGTCGCGTACGATGCCGGAGTGGAAAATCTCAGCGCCCTCCGGTTTCAGCAAAGCCGACAGCCCGACCGGATTGGAGGCGATGATCCGGTTCGGATCGCCGCCGGCACCGGGCTCCGCCAGTTCGTCGCCGGTTGCGATCACCGCCACACGCGGGCGGCGTGAGACCGGGACTTTCGCGTGATCCATCGCGGCGATGAGTGCCAGATCGCGCGCGGTCAAACGCCGTCCCGGCTCAATCAACGTTTTATTCGCTGCAAAATCGAGCCCGCGCCTGCGGACGAATTTTCCGGTTTTTTCAGCAGGCAGGATCACCTTGTCGCCGTCGCGCTCCACGTCTTCCTGCGCAATTACCGTGTCAGCGCCTTCTGGCAACACCGCGCCGGTGAAAATGCGCACGGCCTCACCGGATTTCAGCACGTTCGAGAACGCATGACCCGCGGCGGACTCGCCAACGACTCTCAGCGAATTTTTCTCCGCCTTCAGGTCAGCAGCGCGCGCGGCATAACCATCCATCGAAGAAACGTCGGAAGGCGGCTGGTCGCGCTTTGAAGCGAGCGGTGCCGAAAGAATGCGCCCATGCGCGTCGCTGAGCGCCACTTCTTCGCTGGGGAGAGTGGCAACGCCTTCAAACACGCGGGCGAGCGCATCTTCGACGGAAAGCAGGGCCGCGCGCTCCACTCTAAAAGCCCTTATTTCTTCTTCGCGTTCGCACGGGCGCAGATGAACGTCTTGAGAACCGCGAGCCTCTCTGCCTTGTAGGCCGGGCGCGGATTGGAGCGCCAGTCAGCCCACGATGAAGCCTTCACATCGGCATCGTTGCGATTGTTGACGACCGCGGCACCGCTATACATCTGGCGAAAATAATGCTGGCCCTTGTCGCAATGAAAGGCTTCCTTGTGCTGGTGCACGACAGAGGTCCCGGCGGCATTCAGCTCCCGCGTTTTGAAAAGTGTGTAGCCGTCCTTGTCGGTGAACAGGCCGTCGGTATCGACATAGAGCTGTCCATCGGCCTTGACCCATTTTTCCGCGTGCGCGGGAAATGTCGTGGCCAGCAGGATCAAAATCGCCGGAAGAGTTCGACGCATCGCCATCCCCCCGTTTGAGCAGCGGGAGTATTCATCAGTTTTACCCGGCGCGCCAATCGCCCGACTTACCGCCGGTTTTCTCCAAAAGCCGGATGCCTTCGATGCGCATGCCTTTTTCGGCGGCCTTCACCATGTCGTAAATCGTGAGACAGGCGACAGTGACGGCGGTGAGCGCCTCCATCTCGACGCCGGTCTGGCCGGTGACTTTCACGGTCGCGCGCACCAGCAGGCCGGGCAGGCCGATGTCGGCTGCAATATCAACTTCGGCTTTTGTGATCGGGAGCGGATGACAAAGCGGAATCAGGTCGGACGTTTTCTTCGCGGCCATGATGCCGGCGATGCGAGCCGCGCCGAGCACGTCGCCTTTTTTCGCATCGCCCTTGAGCACCAGCTCTAACGTCTCCGGCCGCATGACGACCTTGCCCTCGGCGATCGCGACCCGCTCGGTCGCGTCTTTCCCCGATACATCGACCATGCGGGCTTCGCCTGACTTGCCGATATGGGTGAGGGTTTTTTCGGTCATTTTTTATGCCGTTTTCGCGCGCGTGTTTTCGTTTTTCCGCGGCTCGCGCTTCAAAAGCGCCTTGGTGGCGGCGGTGACGTCCGCATTGCGCATCAGGCTTTCACCAACGAGAAACGCGCGAACGCCGGCGGCGGCGAGGCGCGTTAGATCGGCCGGCGTGAAAATTCCGCTCTCGCCGATAACGAGCCGGTCCTTCGGAATCTTCGGCGCGAGTTTTTCCGTCGTTTCCAGCGTCGTCTCGAATGTGCGCAGGTCGCGGTTGTTGATGCCGATCAGCTTCGCGCCGAGTTTCAGCGCGCGGTCGAGTTCGGCCTCGTTATGCACTTCCACCAGCGTATCCATGTTCCAGTGAACCGCCGCCGTATAAAGCTCGCGCGCGATGCGGTCCTCGACGGCGGCCATGATAATCAAAATACAATCGGCGCCGAGTGCGCGGGATTCCGCCACCTGATAGGGATCGTACATGAAATCCTTGCGCAGCGCGGGGAGCGCGGTCGCTTCGCGCGCGGCGATCAGGAATTCCGGCGCGCCCTGGAACGAAGGCGTATCGGTCAGGACGGAGAGACAGCTGGCACCACCCGCGGCATAGGCGCGGGCGAGGGCGGGCGGATCGAAATCCTCGCGAATGAGACCGCGCGAGGGACTGGCTTTTTTGATCTCCGCGATCAGCGCGTAATCGCCGCGCGCGATTTTGGATTCAAGGGCCGCCAGAAATCCGCGCACCGGCGGGGCGGCTTCCGCCGCAGCCTCGACCTTGGCCTGCGGGCGGGCGCGCTTTGCCGCCGCGATTTCCTCGCGTTTGTAGGCGCCGATTTTTTCCAGCACGTCCATCATCAAGCCTTGTTCGAAACGCTTACGAGTTTATCAAGGCGCTTTTTCGCCTCGCCGGAATCCACCGACTTCGCCGCGAGCTTCACGCCTTCGACGATGTCCTTGCCTTTGCCCGCGACGACCAGAGCGGCACCCGCGTTCAGGATCGCCACATCGCGATAGGGGCCGGGCTTGCCTTCCAGCACGCCGCGCAGCGCTTTCGCGTTTTCCGCCGCTTCGCTGCCTTTCAGGTCACCGGGTTTCGCAAGCTTCAGACCCGCGTCTTCCGGTTTGATTTCAAATGTTTTCACCTTGCCGCCGGAAAGCTCCGCCACATAGGTCGGGCCGGTGGTGGTGATTTCATCGAGGCCGTCGGAGCCATGCACGACCCATGCGCGTTCGGAGCCGAGCGCGCCGAGCACCTGTGCCAAGGGCTCTACCCAAGTGCGTGCGAACACGCCGACCATCTGGCGTTTCACGCCGGCGGGGTTCGACAAAGGCCCGAGCAGGTTGAAAATCGTGCGCGTGCCAAGCTCCACGCGCGTTGGCCCGACATGCTTCATCGCCGGATGATGCCCCGGCGCGAACATGAAGCCGATGCCCGCTTCCTTGATGCAGGTGGAAATCTGTTCCGGCGTGAGATCGATTTTCACGCCAAGCGCGCCGAGTACGTCGGCGGCGCCGGATTTGGAAGACAGCGCGCGGTTGCCATGTTTTGCAATCGGCACGCCCGCACCCGCCACGATGAAGGCGGCGCAGGTGGAAATGTTGTAGGAGCCGGCCGCGTCGCCCCCGGTGCCGACGACGTCAATCGCATCAGCAGGCGCTTCCACGCGCAGCATTTTCGAGCGCATGGTGGAAACGGCTCCCGTGATCTCGTCCACCGTTTCGCCGCGCAGCCGCAGCGCCATCAGCAATCCGCCCATCTGCGCGGGTGTGGCCTCGCCCGACATCATCTTGTCGAACACATGCGCGGCCTCATCGCGCGAAAGCGTGGCGCCGGTCGCGACCTTGCCGAGCAGCGCGCGGAAGCGTTCCATCTATTTGCTCTTCTGACTGCGCTTGGCCGCGTTCCATTCGGCGGCAAGATCGAGAAAATTCTTCAAAATGGTCTGGCCCTGTTCGGACAGAATGCTTTCCGGGTGAAACTGCACGCCGTGAACCGGATGCTTCCTGTGCGAGACGGACATCACAAGCCCGTCGTCCGTTTCAGCAGTCACCTTCAAATCCGCAGGCATCGTATCCCGCTTCACCACCAGCGAGTGATAGCGCGTGGCCTCGAAGCTGCCGTTGATCCCGCGCATCAGGCCTTCGCCCTTGTGATGCACCTCGGAAAGTTTGCCGTGAACGGGCGAGGGCGCGCGCACCACGTCACCGCCGTAGGCCGCGCCAATGGATTGATGCCCGAGGCAGACGCCCAGGATCGGCGTGCCGCCGCCGAGCTTCTTGATCACCTCAAGCGAAATGCCCGCCTCCTTCGGCGTGCAGGGGCCGGGTGAAATCACAATCGCGTCCGGCTTCTGCTTCGCGATCTCATCGACCGAAATCGCATCGTTCCGATGCACCTCGACCTCGGCCCCCAGCGCACCCAGGGCATGCACCAGGTTCCAGGTGAAGCTGTCGTAATTGTCGATCAACGCGATTTTCGGCATTGCAGACCCCAAACGAATTGGGTGCCACCCGCACCCAAAACCGTCAAGCACAGTCGTTTTTCATGCTTTCCGGCTATCTCACTCCCTGAACTCCACCCGGTCCGGCACCCGGTTGAAGGCGATCTTGGCGCCGAGATATTGCAGGGTGACGCCATGCTGGGAGGCGGGGGCGACCGCGCCGCGCCCGTAGCGGGTCACCAGTTTGTCGAGGGCCGCCCACAGCGCCTCGCCGCGTGAAAAACCGTCCGGCCGGCGCGCTACAAAGAGATCCGGCGTGCGTTTTTCCAGCGGCATCAGACGGTGCAGCCAGATCGAAACCTTCTTCAAGGGCTCGCGCCGCCCATTTTTCCGGATCATTTCCAGCCAGAGTTTTTCCAGTTGATCGAGGAGTAGGAAACTGTCCTGCGTCGGCGAAAAATTCGTATCCGCGACGAAGCGGCCGCGGCTTTCTCCCCGCGCTGAAAATCCGAGCCCGCCCGCGGCATCGCCATAACGGCGCAGCCGCACGGCGGCCTTCAGCAGCAGCGCACGGGCGACGATGCGGGCCTGTTCGGGCGGGCGCATGTGCGGCGACAGCATCCGGCTGTGGCCGATGGAATGGCGATTGGTCTTGTCCTCCGGCAGTTCAAATCCGTGCAGCGCGTACCAGAAACGCTCGCCGCCCACCGAACCCCAGATGTTGCGCGCGTGTTTCGGCGACAGCGCCCAGAGATCGGCAATGCTGGTGATGCCCGCCTGGAACAGATGCTGCTCCATGTTCCAGCCGATGCCGGGCAGGTCGATCAGTTTCAGCTTCAGGAGCGGACCGGGCAGTTCCTCCGGCGGCAGCAGCACCAGCCCGTCCGGTTTTTGCAGCTTGCTCGCGATTTTCGCGAGCAGCACCGTCGGCCCGACGCCGACCGAACATTTCAGGAAGTCGCCGACCTTGGCGCGGATGCCCGTCTTGATCGCGCGGCCAAGCTCGCGCGCGCGGTCCGGCCTGCACTCGTCGCCCATCAGCTTGCAGGAGGCTTCGTCGATCGAACGCACCTTCTGGATGGGCAGATGGTTTTCGACCTCCGCCATGATCCTGTGGTGATATTCGACATAGAGATCGTGGCGGGCGTCGACGCAGATGAGGCCGGGACAAAGCTTCTTCGCCTCGTAAATCCGCATTCCGGTTTTCACGCCGAAGGCCTTAGCCTCGTAGCTCGCGGCGATGGCGCAAGTGGCGTCGGTGTTCGCGATCGGCACGACCGCCACGGGCTTGCCCCGCAGCTCGGGCCGGACCTGCTGCTCGACGCTGGCGAAATACGAATTCAGGTCGAGAAAGAGATAGCGCAGGCCGCTTTCCGCACGCATCGGACTACTCCGGCAGGGCCGGATAGCCTAGAACATATCAAGAACGATTGGGAAGCTCAGAAAACGGGAAATGCCCCGATCATTCAACCGCGGCTTGCCCGGCTGAAACGCACCGCTTCCTCGGCCGCGCGGAACAAGGCGCGGGCCTTGCTCTCGCATTCTTTTTGTTCAGAAGCGGGATCGGAGTCCGCGACGATGCCGGCTCCCGCCTGCACATACATTTTGCCGTCCTTCACGATGGCGGTGCGCAGCACGATGCAGCTGTCCATCGATCCGTCGGCGGCGAAATAGCCGACGGCACCCGCATAAATCCCGCGCCGGTCTCGCTCCATCTCGTCGATGATTTCCATCGCGCGCACTTTCGGCGCGCCGGAAACCGTGCCCGCCGGAAAGCCCGCGACCAGTGCATCGACCGCATCATGCTTCGGATCGAGTTCACCCTCGACATTGGAGACGATGTGCATCACCTGGCTATAGAATTCCAGAAAGAACTTATCGGTGACCTTCACAGTCCCGATTTTCGAGACGCGCCCCACATCGTTGCGGCCCAAATCCAACAGCATCAGATGCTCGGCGCGCTCCTTCGGGTCGGCAAGCAATTCGTCGGCGAGCGCCTTGTCTTCATGCGGAGTGGCGCCGCGCGGGCGGGTGCCTGCGATGGGCCGGATCGTGACTTTGCCTTCGCGCGCGCGCACCAGAATTTCCGGGCTCGATCCGGCGACCGCGAAACTTCCGAAGTCGAGGAAATACAGAAACGGGGCCGGGTTCACGCGGCGCAGCGCCCGGTAGAGCGAAAACGGCGGCAGCGAGAAGGGCGCCTCGAAACGCTGCGAGAGCACGACCTGAAAAATATCGCCCGCGAAAATATATTCCTTCGCGCGCCGGACCATGTCCATGTAATCGGCGGCCGGCGTGTTGGAGCGGCGGTCGATCATGCCGGGATCGGACCAGACATCGGGCGAGGCCTTTTCAATCGAGTCGTCGAGATCCTTCACCACCCGCATGATGCGGTCGCGCGCCGCCTCATGGGCCTGCACGGCGGGCGTTCCCTTTTCCGGGCGCACCGGCGTTACAATCGTGATGGAGTCGCGCACCGCGTCGAACACGACGACGATGGTGGGCCGCACCATCAGCGCGTCCGGGACTCCGATTTTATCGGGTTTCGCTTCCGGCAGCCGCTCCATCAGCCGCACGGTTTCGTAACCGAGATAGCCGAACACGCCCGCCGCCATCGGCGGAAGTTCGGGTGGCACCTGCAATTTGGATTCAGCCAGCAACGCCCGCAGCGACTCCAGCGGATGCTCGGAGACAGCCTTAAAATCATTCGGCGCTTCCGAAGGATTCCGGTTGATCGAAGCCTTCGACCCCTCGCAGCGCCACACAATATCCGGCGAAAAACCGAGAATGGAATAGCGCCCGCGCACGGCGCCGCCTTCCACCGACTCCAGCAGAAACGAATTGGGGCGGCCGCCGGAAAGCTTGAGAAACGCCGAAACCGGCGTTTCCAGATCGGCGACGAGGCTGGTCCAGACGAGCTGCGGCTCGCCCTTGTCGTAGCGGGCCGCGAAACTGGCCGACCCGGGCTGGACTTCCATAATCAGTTCCCGGATGCGCCCGTCACGTTGCGGAAGCCGGCATCGTTCACCGTCACGCCGATCTGCTCCTGCACGCGCAAGATATACTGCACCATCAGGTCGTCCTGCATGGCAGCGCCAAGGCCCGTCAGCCGTTGAGAAACCGGCCCGCCGGCTACGGGCAGGTTCACGGAGACCACGCGGAACACGACGCGCCCGATCTGGTCCTCGGCGGCGACAATGCCGGCCTTGCCCTGCGGCGTCTCGAAAATCCCCGCCAGCGTGCGGCTATCGATGCCGGCAGTGGCCGCATCGCGCTTGAGCTTGTCGCGGGTTTCGACCTTCAGCCCTTGCGCTACCGCATCAAGCTTCTCGTTCGCATCGAGACGCTTTTTCATCGCATCGGCGCGCTCCGAAAGCCGCTTGACGATTTCGTCGTCGCGCCAGCGTTCAACCACGCGCTCGCGCACGTCATCGAGGGAGCGTTCGCGGGACGGGGTGATGTTCGCGACTTCAAACCATGCATAGCCGCCGGTGCCGCGCAGTTCGACCGGATCGGCTTCGGTGCCGACGGAGGTCGAGAAAGCGGTGCCGAGCAGCTGGTCGAGGCCCGGAATGTTCTCGACGCGCTTGCCGTCCGGCGTGCGGCCGCTGCGGTCGATCGCATCAACGGTGATCGTCTTCAGTTTGGTTTTTTCCGCCGTTTCCGTGAGGTTGGCGCCGCTCGCGCGCTCGTCCTCGATCTTGTCGTGCAGATCGAGCACGGTCCGCCGCGCGCGCTCCGTGGCGACCTGCTTGCGAAGGGCGGGGGCGCTGTCGGCGAAATTCGGTTCCTTGCCCGGAACGATCTTGCTCACGCGGATCAGCGCAACGCCAAAACGGCCCTCGACCGGATCGCTCAATTTGCCCTGCGGGATTGTAAAAGCCGCATTGGCGATGGCGGGATCGGTAATGTCGCGCTTGGCAACGACGCCGAGTGACATGTCGGCAGCACTCAGGCCGCGTTCGATCCCAACCGCCTCGAACTTCGCGCCGCCATTGATTTTCTGCGCCGCCGCTTTCGCTTCATCCATCGACTGGAACAGGATCTGCTCCACTTCGCGGCGCTCCGGGATCGACAGCCGCTCGCGCTGCGCGTCGAACACCTTGCGCAGATCGGCCTCGGATATGTCCAGCGAGCCTATGAGCGTCTCGGGAGAAATCGCGAGAACAATGAGCTTGCGGTATTCCGGCGAACGGAACGAGGCCTTGCGGCTCTCGTAATACTCGGAAACCTGTTCCGGGGTGGGCGCCGGAATGGTGCCGGCCTGCGCGCGGCTGAGCGTCACGAATTCCACCGTGCGCTCCTCGTTTTCATAGCGGCGGACGGCAAGCCCGAGAATTTCAGGGGCGAGAATTTCCCCGCTGAGCGCGCGGCCAATCTGCTGGCGGAGCGCGAAGCGGCGCTCGACGCCGAGATAGCGCGCTTCGGAATAGTAGTTGGCGCGCAATACTTCCTCGAAACGGTTGACATCGAACTGGCCATTGGCGCCGCGGAACGACGGATTGTTATGGATGCGCTTGATGAGATCGGCATCGCTGATGGAAAGACCGAGCGCACGCGCATTCTCATCGAATGTGTTTTCGGCAAGCACTTCACTCAGGATCTGGCGGTCGATGCCGAGTGCCCGCGCCTGATCGTTGGAAATGTTACGGCCGATCTGGCCGCTCAGCACCCGCAGGCGGTCGCGATAGATTTCGCGGAACTGCTCAATGCTGATCCGCGTGGAGCCGATTTTGGCCATGTCGGTATCCGCGAAACGCCGGAACACGTCAGAAATGCCCCAGATCGCGAACGATACGATCAGCAAGCCCATCAGGACTTTTGTGACCCAGCCTTTGGCGTGCCTGCGAAAAACGTCCATCATGAAGCGGTACCGGCTCCGAACAATTCAGGGGTGGTGATTTGCGCGGGATAATAGGGATGCGGCCCAGCCGCCGCAATGCGCGAAGCCCTTGTTTGCGCGCGTCAAATGGGTCTGCTACGCGCCTCGGTTAATCGCGGAAAGGGACGATATGGCGAGCCTGCGGCGGCCTTTGGTGGCTGGAAACTGGAAAATGAACGGCCAGGCAACGTCGATGGCCGAGCTTGAAAAGATGATTCAGGGCTTCGATGCGGCGCTCGCTTCCAGGATCGATCTGCTGGTCTGCCCGCCCGCTACCCTGATTGCGCAATTCGTCTGGAAGGCCAAGGGCTCGAAAGTCGCCATTGGCGCGCAGGACTGCCACCCGAAAGCATCCGGCGCGCATACCGGCGATCTTTCCGCCGAGATGCTGCGCGATGCGGGTGCAAGTGCGGTTATCGTCGGCCATTCAGAACGCCGCGCCGACCACAAGGAAACCGACGAACTGGTGCGGGCGAAGGCCGAAGCTGCCTACCGTACTGGCCTCACCGCCATCATCTGCGTCGGGGAAACGAAAGCGGAGCGGGAAGGCGGCAAGACTCTCGCCGTCGTGGGCAAGCAGCTTCAGGGGTCGGTTCCTGACGCAGCTACGCCCGCCAATACCGTCATCGCCTATGAGCCGGTCTGGGCCATCGGCACGGGTCTCACGCCCACGGTGAAGGACGTGGAGGAAGTCCACGGCATGATCCGCAAGGAACTGGTGAAACGCTTCGGCGAGTCCGCCAGCGCCATCCGCATCCTCTATGGCGGCTCGGTAAAGCCGGATAACGCCGCAACACTGCTCAAGGCCGCCGATGTGGACGGCGCGCTGGTTGGTGGGGCCAGCCTCAAGGCCGGCGATTTTCTCGGGATTGCAAAGGCCTATGGCTGAGCCGCTGAGAAATTGATTCAACGGCTTCAGAAAATGATTCAAGACACCTGGTTATTCCCATTCGCTGAGCCGCTGACGCAGCAATTACAGCGTTTCCGGAAAACTTATCCCCGCCCTTCGCGCCCGGATTAAAATCCGCCCGTCTCGATCTGAATAGAGGGGCGCATGGCCAGCGTTCTCATGTGCGGATCGGGGGCGGTGGCTTCGATGATGGACGTAACGCATCCGTCCCGAAGCGGCCCAAATCGTCCGTGCCTGGCGCGCATAGCCGCGCGTCACTGGTTCCACGGGTCTGGTGCGGCGCGTGCTCCCTATGCACGGCGGCGCCGGTAAAGGAGCCGATGCGGTGGATGGTGAATCCGCCGGGGTACGAGCGAAGCAAGCCTCAAACACCGCGTGCGGGACGCCGGAAGAATTCCGGCACCTGCGGTGAAGACCTCTCATGTGCTTTTTCCTTTGCACATGAGGCCGTGGGGATCGGATTTCCCCGGCGTCCCGCGCCTCCCCTTTAGGGGAGTCGCGATTTTAATGCCTCCCTCTTCGGGAGCGCAGAAAATGCAGCAAAACCCGGCGCGAAAGCGCGCGCGGAAACGACAACCCGTACCCTTGCAAATGGCCCCTGTAGGACAAATCTATCGGGAGTTGGCATTCCGGGTGTTGATCGTGTATCAGTCCGCCCGGCCCGGGATCCTTGGAAACCGGCCTTTCAGGAACATCCATGCAGACCGTTTTGATTGTCGTTCATCTTTTGATTGTGCTCGCCATGATTGGCGTGGTGCTGCTCCAGCGCTCCGAAGGCGGCGCATTGGGCATGGGCGGCGGTGGCGGCGGCTTCATGTCGAACCGTGGCAGCGGCAATTTGCTGACCCGCGCGACCGCGATCCTTGCCGCCTGTTTTTTCGTGACCAGCCTGTCGCTTTCCATCATGGCCGGCTGGGGCCGGGGGCAAGCGCCATCCTCGATCATCCGGCAGACCGCGCCGGGCGCACCCGCAAGTGGTGGCGGGCTGCTCGACACGCTGAAACAGCAGTCCCCCTCGGGACCGCAGGTTCCACAATCGAAGTGACACCAACAAAGGGCCGGGGAACCGGCCCTTCGGTTTTTTGGGCATGACGAAAAACTGTTCAAAAAACTTTCCGAGGAAAAATGCGTGGGCGAAAAATTTTCGCTCGTCGAATCGGTTTTGGAGGAGTAGAGGTTAAATCCCATGGCGCGGTACATTTTCATCACCGGCGGCGTGGTCTCCTCACTCGGCAAGGGTCTCGCATCCGCCTCGTTGGGCGCGCTCCTGCAAGCGCGCGGCTACAAGGTGCGCCTGCGCAAGCTCGATCCTTATTTGAATCTCGATCCGGGAACGATGTCGCCGTACCAGCACGGCGAAGTATTCGTCACCGACGATGGCGCGGAGACCGATCTCGACCTCGGTCACTATGAAAGATTCACCGGCCGCCCCGCGAACAGGATGGACAACATCACCGCCGGGCGCATCTACCAGAATATTCTGAGCAAGGAACGCAAGGGCGACTATCTCGGCGCGACCATTCAGGTCGTTCCGCACGTCACCAATGCGATCAAGGATTTCATCCGCGACGGCAACGAGGGCTACGATTTCGTGCTGTGCGAGATCGGCGGCACGGTCGGCGACATCGAAGCGTTGCCATTTTTCGAAGCGATCCGGCAATTCGGCATCGAACTTCCGCGCAATCACGCGGTCTATATTCATCTCACGCTGTTGCCGTTCATTCCGAGCGCCGGGGAGTTGAAAACCAAACCGACGCAGCATTCCGTGAAGGAGCTTCGCTCCATCGGTATCCAGCCCGACGTTTTGCTCTGCCGCACCGACCGCCCGATCCCGCCGGAAGAGCGCCGCAAGCTCGGCCTGTTCTGCAATGTGCGCGAGACTGCCGTGATCGAGGCGCGCGACGTGGACAATATCTACGCGGTGCCGGAGGCCTATCACGCCGCCGGTCTCGACACCGAAGTGCTCGCCGCCTTCGGCATCGATCCGAAATCGCAGCCGGAACTGTCGCGCTGGAAACTCATCAACGAGCGCATCCGCAATCCGGAAGGTGAAATCACGATCGCTATTGTCGGCAAATATACCGGCATGAAGGACGCCTATAAGTCGCTGATCGAGGCGCTCGCCCATGGCGGCGTGGCGAACAAGGTGAAGGTGAAGCTCGACTGGATCGAATCCGAAGTGTTCGAGAAGGAAGACGCGGCTCCATTTCTGGAGCACGTGAACGGAATTCTGGTGCCCGGCGGCTTCGGCCAGCGCGGCGCGGAAGGAAAAATTCGCGCGGCCCGCTTCGCGCGCGAACGGCATGTGCCGTATTTCGGAATTTGTTTCGGGATGCAGATGGCGGTCGTCGAAGCCGCGCGAAATCTGTGCGGCATCGATGAAGCCAATTCCACTGAATTTGGCGAAACCCGTGACCCGGTTGTCGGCCTGATGACCGAATGGGTGAAGGGCAATGCGCTGGAGAAGCGCAATTCCAACGGCGACATGGGCGGCACCATGCGGCTCGGCGCGTATCCGGCGGTGCTTTCACGCGGCAGCCGCGCGGCGGATATTTACGGCGCGACGGAAATTTCCGAACGCCATCGTCACCGCTACGAAGTGAACACCAATTACAAGGGCCGCCTCGAGCAGCGCGGAATGCGTTTCTCAGGCATGTCGCCGGACGGGGTGCTGCCGGAAATCATCGAATATGAAGATCATCCGTGGTTCGTCGGCGTGCAGTTTCACCCCGAACTGAAATCGCGGCCGTTCGAGCCGCATCCGCTGTTTGCGTCGTTCGTCGGCGCCGCGGTCGACCAGAGCCGGCTGGTTTAGTTTTCCGTCAGCTCCTTCAGCCATCCGAACACCGCATTCCGGCCCGTCCGCATCGTCTCGCGATGATCGGCCTGCACGGCGATATAGCGGTTCAGCGGGTTGTTCGGCGTGCGGGTGAACACATATGGGATGCTGCGCTGGCTTCCGTCCCACGTACCGGTGAGGATCAGGAGCGGCGCTTTCAGTTTCGAGGAATTGTCCGGCATTACCCCCGGAGAGTCCGGCCCGAAAAACGTCACATAGATGTTCGGCGTCGTTGTCACGAGAAAATGCGGGCGGCCCGTGTTGCGGTCGGCAAGCAATGTTTTCTCATCGCCCTTGCCCGCGGCTATCAGCGCGCGTGCGTCGGAGAGACTTTTGCCAATATCGGGAACAGCAGCCGCAATAAATTCCGGGGCATGGGCCGGCACGACCGCAACGATGCCTTTCAGGCCTTCACGCCGTGCGCCGTAGGCGAGGGCGGCGTTACCGCCAAGGCTGATGCCGAACACGACAATCGCCTGCGCGCCGCGCTGCCGCAGTTTGGTAACGGCCTCGTCGATTTCATTGATGCAATCGAGATACGGCTTGTCGTAGATACGCCGGAACGACCAGCACATTTCCGGCCGCTCCACGATATATCCCTGCTTCTCCAACCCTTCGGCCAGCGTGATAAGCCGGTCGGGGAAACTTTCCTTGCCGTGGATGAGAACGACGCCGGTTTTTACAGGCGTCTGTGCCTGCGCGGTGGCGGCGGCAGCCATTGCGGCAACTGCGAAACAGAGCCGAACGAAGCGCATGGAAGCGGCCGTCCAATCTGATAGCTTGGCCAGAACGGCGGGTTTCATACGGCATTTTTCGAACATGGCCAAGATCATTCCGGGGCGCGGCCTCGACCACGCGGCGCACATGGTTCGCGACCTGGATGGCACCGCTGCGTTTTATGAGCGGGCGGGCTTTCAGGTGGGTGCTCGCAACAAGCATCCGTGGGGAACGCATAACCGGCTCGTACAATTTCCCGGCTTCTTCGTAGAAATCCTGACAATCGGCGAGCTGGAAAAAATCTCCGAAGCAAAGTCCGGAGAATTTTCCTTCGGTGCCTTCAACCGGGATTTTCTGCTGAAACAGGGCGAGGGTTTCTCCTGCCTCGTGCTGGAGGGGAAAGATTCCGCTGCCGAAAAACAGGCTTTCGACAAGACCGGTTTCGGCGGCTTCGAAATTTTCAATTTCTCGCGCAAGGGCAAGCGTGCTGACGGCAGCGAAACGGATGTCGGGTTCGGGCTGGTGTTCGCCGTTGACCCCGCATCGCCGAATGCTGCGTTTTTCACCTGCAAGCAAACACACCCGGAAAATTTCTGGTCGCTGCAATTGCAGAAACATCCGAATGGCGCGAGCGCGATCAAGATGGCCGTGCTGACGGTGGATAATCCGACCGACCATCATATTTTTCTGAGCGCCTTCACCGGCGTGCGCGACATTCAGGCCAGCTCGCGCGGTATTTCGATCAATACGCCGCGCGGGCAGGTGCAGGCGCTCGATCCGCGCGCGTTCAAGGACACTTTTGGAGTGGAAGCGGAGCGCGATCCGGGCCTGAATTTCGCAGCACTCGTGTTCGGCGTGCATGATCTTGCCGCCACTAAAAATCTGCTGAAGCAGAGTGGTTTGAAATTCCACGAACAGGGGGGGAAACTGGTGATCGGACCGGACAAGGCGCAGGGTGCCACACTCGCTTTCGAGCAGAGTTGACCCGGGCGGCGCTTAGGGACAAAACGTCCTCGTGAACAAACCAGTCAGCGATATGAAGCCGAATGCCGCCGTTTCCGTCGGCTCCGTCCGCTTTGGCAACGACCTGCCGCTGGCGCTGATCGCCGGTCCCTGCCAGATGGAAAGCCGCGATCACGCGCTGGAAACAGCGAGTGCGCTGAAAGAAATCGCGGCGCGGCTGAAGATCGGCCTGATCTACAAGTCCTCCTTCGACAAGGCGAACCGCACTTCGGCCAAAGCCGCGCGCGGTATGGGCATGGAAAAATCCCTGCCGGTATTCGCCGAGATCAAATCGAAACTCGGCCTGCCGACGCTCACGGACATTCATGACGAGAGCCAGTGCAAGCCGGTGGCGGAAGCCGTCGACATTTTGCAGATCCCCGCCTTCCTCTGCCGTCAGACGGATTTGCTGGTCGCCGCCGCAGCGACGGGCCGCGTCGTCAATGTGAAGAAGGGGCAATTCCTTGCGC
>CAZUJE010000058.1:0-1278 GCA_964620215.1 uncultured Hyphomicrobiales bacterium | reverse complement strand
GCCGCCGCAGCGACGGGCCGCGTCGTCAATGTGAAGAAGGGGCAATTCCTTGCGCCGTGGGACATGACCAATGTGGTCGCGAAGATCACGGGTGCCGGAAACGCAAACGTGCTCGTCACCGAGCGCGGCGTATCGTTCGGCTACAATACTTTGGTGAGCGACATGCGCGCACTGCCGACACTGGCGAAAATCGGCGCGCCGGTGATTTTCGACGCAACGCACTCTGTTCAGCAACCCGGCGGGCAGGGCGCATCCTCCGGCGGAGAGCGTCAGTTTGTGCCGGTGCTCGCTCGCGCGGCTGTTGCTGTGGGCGTTGCGGGCGTGTTCATTGAAACGCATCCCGACCCGGACAAGGCTCCGTCGGACGGACCGAACATGGTGCCATTGCGCGAACTCGAAGCGCTGATTGCCGACTTGCAGGCCTTCGACAAAATCTCGAAGTCGAAAAAGCGCTAACCGCGCCCCCGATAGAGCGGGACGCCCTGATCGGGCGCCCAAAGACCTTTTGGCAATTTTCCTGTCTGCCAGAAAACGTCGATCGGCATACCGCCGCGCGGATACCAGTAACCGCCGATGCGCAGCCATTTCGGGCCAAGCAGTTTCACCAGCCGTTTTCCGATCGCGACCGTGCAGTCCTCGTGGAAGGCTCCGTGGTTGCGGAAGCTCGCGAGATACAGTTTCAGCGACTTCGACTCCACGAGCCATTTTCCCGGCGCATAGTCGATCACGAGAATTGCGAAATCCGGCTGGCCCGTGACCGGGCAAATCGACGTGAATTCGGGCGCGGTAAAGCGCGCCAGATAATTCGTATCGGGATGCGGATTGGGTACCCGGTCCAGCATTGCCTTTTCGGGCGAAGCGGGAATGCGTGACAGCTTGCCGAGATGGATCGTGTTTTTGGCCATTTCGTTCTCCGGCCGGGAAACTAGCCGATCCACCGGCCACGTCCATCGGCTTGCGAAGCGGATGAGAATGCGCGAAAGTAATCGCTCGGCCTGGGGTGTCGCGCATCCGCGCGGCTGAGATCACACCCATCGAACCTGACTGGGTCATGCCAGCGTAGGGAGCAGCCGATGACCGGAAACGGATCATCGCACACATCGCGGACTGAAGCCCTCGCCATTCATGTGAATGGCGAGCGGGAGCCGTTGTCCGCCTCGACGGTTGCCGAACTGCTCGCCTTGAAAGAAATCTCCGAGCATCGCGGAATCGCCGTCGCGCTGAATGGCGCGGTGGTGCGCCGCGCCGAGTGGAACAGCACGCCGCTCAAGGCCGGGG
>CAZUJE010000057.1:0-16427 GCA_964620215.1 uncultured Hyphomicrobiales bacterium | reverse complement strand
AGCGGATCGCCCACACCATCTTGTCGACTTCCTCCTCGACCGACGACGTCACCGCGCTGTTGACGATGTTGGCGTTGATCTTCACGAGGAAATTCCGGCCGATGATCATCGGCTCCAGTTCCGCGTGATTGATGTTGCTCGGGATGATCGCGCGGCCGCGCGCGATCTCGTCGCGCACGAATTCCGGGGTGGTGAAGGCGGGCAGCGCACCGCCGAACTGTTCGCCGTCGGCGAGTGCTGCTTCGGCGCGGTCCAGTTGCTTTTTGCGCCCGAGATTTTCTCGCTCGGCGACGTAGATCATTTCCTTGGTGATGATTCCGGCGCGGGCAATTTCATATTGCGTGACGGGTGCTGAGCCTACGCCGCGCAGCGGCTTCGGCGTATTCGGAAAAGCGCGGGCGAGATATTTTCCGGTGGCGTTGCCGTTATCCACCGGCTTCAACGGGCGGCCCTCATATTCCTCGACACCGCCGCGTTCCTTCACCCATTCGATGCGCGCGCGGGAGAGGCCTTTCTCCACGTCGATCTTCACATCCGGATCGGTGTAGGGGCCGGAGGTGTCATACACGGGCAGCGGCGGCTCTTTCGCGGCTTCCGAAAGCGCGATCTCGCGCAGCGGCACGCGCAAATCTTTTGCCGCGTGCGGCACCGAGTAAATCTTGTTTGATGCTGGCAGCGCGCCGGTGGTGACTTCGGGGGTTTTCACGTCGCGGTCATGGATGTTCATGTTTTTCAGTCCGTTCAGCGGTAGCCGAAATAGGAAAGCACGATGCCGAGCAGCAGCCAGAAGCTGCCGGCGATGATGAGCGTGTTTGGATTTTTCAGCGCCTTGCGGCCGGTGTTCATCATGCGCTGTGGGGCGAGGATGCGGAGCGCGCCGCCGATAATCGCGAGCCAGCCGAAGATCGTGATGATGACCGGCCAGTCCTTCACCCAGAGATTATGGACGAGGACCGTCGCGATGCCCGCGGGCAAAGCGATGTGGCCAATGATGAAGACAAGCGCGGGATTGCGCATGAATTCCTTGGCGATGGCCTGAAACTGTTTCGGATTGAGCAGGATGCTCGCGCCGATCACGGCGAGTGTCGGCCCAATGAGCTTGGCGAGAAATAGCGAGGTATTCATGTGTCCTGTCCCTTCGCCGGCATGACCCGGATCAGGTTCAAAGGGTTACCGCGTCTGCGGAATCTCAGCCCTTTCGCGCGAACGCTAAGGACTCCCCTCGGAACGATGCGAATGTAGGCGGATACCGCGCTGAGTCAATCAGGCGCAAAAAATGGAACGGACCAGATCGCGGTAGAGCAAAATCTGGCGCGGGAGGATGGTCTGGTCTTTCAGCAGGCGCCCCAGAATCAATCCGCCTTCGACATTCGACGCCGCCATATCGGCGAGCGCTTCATAATCAACCGTTTGTTTCGGCGGATAGGTTTTCGCGATCAGTTCCAGCCGCTCGCGGAACCGCTTTCTCCAGGCGAGCACGCTGGCGGCGTTGAGATCGCGGATTTCCTTGTTGAAGAGCTGGTCCTGATAGCAGAACGACGCGGCGAGGCAGCCCGGATGCGCTTCCGGCAGATTGCCGAGCATCTCCGCGAAGAGTTTCAGCCCCACCAGAAAGCCGTGCAGCGGGTCGCTGTGCAACTCGTCGCCGCGCTGGAAAATCTCATTGAGAACCTTTCCGTCATGCTCGATGTAACGGAGCATCATCGCCTTCGCGAGTTCGCCCTTGTCCTTGAAGTGATAGAAGAAGCCGCTCTTGGTGATGCCGACGGTGGCGATCAGTTCCTCGATGGAGGTTGCAGCAAAACCCTTGGCGAGGACCGCGGCCTCGGCCACTTCAAGAATTCGCTCCCGCGTATCGCGGGGTTTTTGAGCGGCTGTTTCGGGCATGAGCCACTGTACCACGGGTACAGTTGCACGTTGAAGACGGCCAGAATCCCGGCATATTTCGCGATATTTCAGCGTTTGCGCGCCGGTCCGTCCTGTACCGCGAGTAGGCTAGGAACGCCGCCGCATTTTTGCGAAACCGCCCGCCGGAATTTTAAAAAAGGAATCCGGCCATGGCCAAATACCGCAACAACCTGCCGCAGCTGGGTGAGAAACTGTTTCTCACCGACAGCGGCTTCGAGACCTCGATGATCTTTCATGAAGGCGTCGAGCTTCCCTGTTTCGCCAGCTTCGACCTGATGAAGTCGGAGGAGGGCGTTGCCCGCACGCGCACCTATTACGAGCGCCACATCGCGATGGCGAACAAGCATGGCGTTGGCTTTGTGCTGGAGAGCGCCACCTGGCGGGCGTCGCCGGACTGGGGCGCCAGGATCGGCTATGCGTTGAACGATCTGGCCAATGTGAACCGGCGCTGTGTTGCTTTGATGGTCGCGCTGCGTACGCAACACGAAACGCCGGGCTCGCCGATGGTGATCTCCGGCAATATCGGCCCGCGCGGCGACGGCTACAAAGTCGAGAACGCGATGAGTGCTCCGGAGGCCGAGGACTATCATTCCTGGCAGGTGAATATCTTCCGCGACACCGAAGCCGATGTGGTGAGCGCCTTCACGCTCAATTACGTCGAAGAAGCGCTCGGCGTCGTTCGCGCGGCGAAGAAGGCGGGAATGCCGAGCGTCATTTCCTTCACACTGGAAACCGACGGCAATCTGCCGAGCGGACAATCGCTTGCGGATGCCATCCGGCAGGTGGACAGCGAGACGGGATTCGATCCGGCCTATTACATGATCAACTGCGCGCACCCGGCGCATTTCCACGATGTGCTCAAACGCGGGGAAAGCTGGGTGGACCGCATTCGCGGCATCCGCGCGAATTCCTCGAAGCGCAGCCATGCGGAACTGGACGCCGCCACCGATCTCGATATCGGCGATCCGAAACAGCTTGGCCGCGAATACGCGGACCTTCGCAAGCATATGCGGCACCTGAATGTGCTTGGCGGCTGCTGCGGCACCGACCACCGGCATATCGAACAGATCTGCCTGAGCTGCGTCGCGGTTCCGGCCGCGGCTTGAAAAGAGGCGGCCGGGCAATTTTCCGGCCGCCTTTACTTCGCTGCTAACGAAACATTAACCGGCCACATGGGACTGGAATACCAGATGGCACGGAATTCGCATTGAATCCGGCAGCGGCCAAGAAGAAGGAATTTCCGGATGAAACTTTCCTATGTTTCCTGCGCTTTGATCGCAGGCGTAATCGCGGCGGCGCTTCCCGCTCCGATGTTCGCGGAGAAGCATTTTCTCCCAATCCAGCAACAGGTTAAGGCCTTCTATCAGCAGGGTGAAATCACCGGCTCGATCGGGTCTTTGATTGCTGCCGGCCAAGTGATCGCCGACCTCGAAGAAATCGCCAAAGGCCTCACCTGCGAACAAATCCGCATCATGGATGAGGTCGAATTAATCACTGACGATTCTTATTGCACCTGAACGGCGGGGATTCCGCCAAGGCGGAATCCCTATGAAGAGAGCGCGGCTTTGGCCGCCGCGGCAATGACCGCATCAATCTCCGCGGGCGGCACCGCCTGCGGGAGAAACACCCGGACGGCCCCATAAGGTATCCCGATCAAAGCCACCGCCATGCGCTCCCGGCCTTTTGGGTCTTGGGGGATCAGGCGTTTTGCAGCTTCAGCGATGCTCTTTTGCAGATTGCCGGTAAGGGTGGCGGCCTTGGCGCGGGTTTCCTCCGGTGCCTCCTCCAGAAAGTCCTCCCGCCGGCTCGCGAGCAGCAGCACCGCGGCGGCATGGTCCCCACGGGCGAAACGGGGGGTTACCAAAGCGGCCTCAACCGCCTGTTCCAGCGTATTCGCGCCTTCCAGGATGGCTGAAAAGCCGGTCCCAAAGCGTTCGGCGGCCCTTACCCAGCAATCGGCCAATAAGGCCGAGCGGGACGGCACCCGGTGATAGACCGAGCCGATGGGAACGCCTGCCTCCTGGGCAATGGCGGCGACGGTGGCGCGGGCAGGCCCATGGCGGGCCGCCACGCGCATGGCGGCATTCAGGAGATCGTCGTCGGAAATATGTGCTGGCCTGCCCATCGCTTTATCCGCTGTAAATCGGGCACGAATCTCGAAATATCGCTCATTATAGAGCAAAAATTCTAATTTGTCATCTTTAGTTTTGAATCCATGACTCGCTTATTCTTGATCTCCGGCTCTCCATCCCCTTATTAGAATATATATTCATATACTGCTCGAGCGGGAACAAAAATGTTGTCCGCCACAATCGGAACCACGAAGCAGCATCAGCGTTATTCGCCATATCGGTCGAGGCATCCCACGCCAGGAGGCAAAGATGCTCAGCCCCTTCTACCTAGCTGCAACGATTGTTCTCGGTTTCGTGCTCGGTGTTTTTCTTCCTGTTGTCTGAGCAAGCCGAGCATGGAAAGCCGCTGACGGCACTCCCCATCCCCCCGCTGCCGCAGTGGTGACGGCGTCCCGAGCCGACCCCGACTCGGGACGCCTTTTTTTGTGCGCCACTCAGTCGTCCCATTCCTCCGCCATTGGCATGAACAGGCATCCCGCCCTAGCGTGAGGCCGGGAGTTCGAGTCGATGCGCCAGTATCTCGATCTGATGGAACGGATTATCGCCAAGGGCGCCCAGAAGGGGGATCGCACCGGCACGGGTACGCTTTCCGTATTCGGACACCAGTCGCGCTTCGATCTCTCCGAGGGTTTTCCGCTGGTGACGACCAAAAAGCTGCATCTGAAATCCATCGTCCATGAGTTGCTCTGGTTCCTGAACGGCGACACCAACATCCAGTACCTGAAGGACAACGGCGTCAGCATCTGGAACGAGTGGGCGGACGAGGAAGGCAATCTCGGCCCGGTTTACGGCGCGCAGTGGCGCTCGTGGCCGGCGGCGGACGGCGAGGCGGTGGACCAGATCGCCGAAGTGATCGGCGAGATCCGCAAGAATCCCGATTCGCGGCGACTGATTGTCAGCGCATGGAATCCGGCGGCGGTGAAGCAGATGGCGCTGCCGCCCTGCCATTGTCTCTTTCAGTTTTACGTCGCGGAGGGAAAACTCTCCTGCCAGCTTTACCAGCGCTCGGCGGACGTTTTTCTCGGCGTGCCGTTCAACATCGCCTCCTATGCGCTGCTCACGCACATGGTGGCGCAGGTGACGGGATTTAAACCGGGCGATTTCATTCATACGCTCGGCGACGCGCATCTCTATTCCAATCACATGGAGCAGGCGCAGTTGCAGCTCTCGCGCGCGCCGAAAGCGCTGCCGAAGCTTAAACTGAATCCAGCCGTGAAGGATATTTTCGCGTTCCGTTTCGAGGATGTCGCATTCGAAGGCTACGACCCGCATCCCGCGATCAAGGCGGCGGTGGCGGTTTAGTTAGCGTTCCACTCTGGGGGGAGAGGAAGTTCATGCAATTCGCGTATCGCGCTTTTCGCGCGGCGATCTTGTTCGCCGCGTTTGTTTTGCCAGCGGCAGCGCAGGAAGGCACGCCACAGGCGTTTCTGGAAACGATCTACCGCACCTATTCCTCGCCGAATTCACCCGGCACCAAGATCAACTCGAAGAAGCAGCTTGAGGCTTATTTCACGCCAGCGCTGGTCGCGATGATCGAGAAGGACGCGATGGCGGCGAAGAAAAAGGACCAGCCGCCGCTCCTGAACGGCGATCCTTTCATCGATGCGCAGGACTGGGACGTGCGCAAGCTGAAGATTTCTGTTTCCAACAAGGCTGAAACGAAAACCACCGCCGTCGTCTCGTTTGTAAACTATGGTGAAGAACGAATGGTGCGGCTCGATCTCTTAAAGACGCCCGCCGGCTGGCGCATCGACGACATCAAGTGGCGGGAAGGCACGCTGCGCGGGCTGTACAGGAAGCAATAAAAAACGGGCCGCCGAGGCGGCCCGTTCAGCATCAAAAATCAGCCCGGATCAAATGCGGTCGTCCGCTCCGGCTTCGTCCTCGCCACGCCAATCCGTGCGCTGGCGGCCGCCCTGCTCGAAGCGGTCACCTTTGCCCGGACCCATGCGCTGCTCCTGCTCGTCCTGGCCGAAGCGGCGCCAGTTGCGGCGTTCCTGATTCATGTGCGGGCGCATGCCGGCGCGGGACAGCATATCGAAACGGCGCTTCTGGCCTTCGTCGAGCGAGGCATAGAGCGGCTGGGTAGCGTCGGCGAGCTTCTTCAAATCGCCTGCGCGTTCGGTCATGCGGTCCGCGCCACGGCGCATGCGTTCGACCGGATCGAGGCGGGGGGTGCCGGCTTCACGGCGCGCCTGCAACTCAGCGCGCATTTTTTCGCGCGTGTCGATGCGCTTCTTCGCGACGTCGCGCATTGCGGTCTCGACCGGCGACCACAGTTTCTGCTGGTCCGCGTTGAGAACAAGGCCGGCCCTGAGGGCGGCGATACGCGCATCGGCATAGGCGCTCAGATCGGCAGCGGCGATCTGATGGCGGCCGTGACGATGATGATTTTGCGCATAGGCGGTGTAGGCAAACGCGGAACCGCCAAGAATGGCGACCGTCGTTGCGATGATGATGGCTTTCTTCATGGCAGTTCCCTTCCAGATAAACGGTATGCCCCCGTATCCAGTGCCGCGATGATGCGGATTGATCCCGCTTCGATCAAATGAATCTTATGTAATGCTGATGAACGGGCGTTAACCGGGAATCCGCGAAAAAGCGGGGCTTAGCCCGGCCCGATCATCTTTTCAGGGCGGACGAGGGCGTCGAATTCCTCGTTGGTTACATAACCGCCGCCGACCGCTTCATCGCGCAGCGAGGTTCCGTTCTTGTGCGCGGTCTTGGCAATCTTGGCGGCGTTGTCGTAGCCGATCTTGGGAGCCAGTGCCGTCACCAGCATCAGCGACATTTCCATCAGGTGCTCGATGCGCTTTTCATTCGCCTTGATGCCGGTGACGCAGTTGTCGGTGAAGGAACGCGCGGCGTCGGCGGTGAGCCGGATCGATTGCAGCAGCGCGTAAGCCATCACCGGCTTATAGACGTTCAACTCGAAATGCCCTTGCGAGCCGGCGACGGCGACGGTCTGGCCGTTGCCCATCACCTGACAGCAAGCCATGGTCAGCGCTTCGCACTGGGTCGGGTTCACCTTGCCCGGCATGATGGACGAACCGGGCTCGTTTTCCGGCAGCGACAATTCACCAAGACCGGAGCGCGGGCCGGAGCCAAGGAAGCGAATGTCGTTCGCGATCTTGAACAGCGCCGTCGCGACCGAAGTAAGCGCGCCGGCCGCCGCCACATAGGCGTCGTGCGCGGCCATCACCTCGAATTTGTTCGGCGCGGTGACGAAGGGAAGCTTGGTGATCTCGGTCACTTTCTTCGCGAAGAGTTCGGCGAAACCCTTTTTCGCATTGAGGCCGGTGCCGACGGCGGTGCCGCCCTGCGCGAGCAGATAAAGCTCACTGAGCGACTGTTTCATGCGTGTGACGCCGGAAGCGACTTGCGCCGAATATCCGGAGAATTCCTGCCCAAGGGTGAGCGGCGTCGCATCCTGGGTGTGGGTGCGGCCGATCTTGATGATTTTTTCGAACTCCTTCGACTTTTTATCTAGAGCCGCCTTCAGGTGCTCAAGCGAAGGGATCAGGCGGTGAACGATTTCCTCCACCGCCGCGATGTGCATCGCGGTAGGAAAGGAATCGTTGGACGACTGGCTCATATTTACGTGATCGTTCGGATGCACCGGCTTCTTGGAACCCATGGTTCCGCCGAGCATTTCGATCGCCCGATTTCCAATCACCTCATTTGCATTCATGTTTGATTGGGTTCCGGAGCCGGTCTGCCAGACCACCAGCGGAAAATGCTCGTCCAGTTTTCCGTCGATCACTTCCTGCGCCGCGGCGGCGATTGTGTCGGCCACCTTGCCGTCGATCAGGCTCATTTCCTTGTTCGTAAGTGCTGCCGCCCGCTTCACGATGCCGAATGCTCGCACGATCGGCTTCGGCATCCGCTCGGTTCCTATTTTGAAGTTTTCCAAAGAGCGCTCGGTCTGCGCGCCCCAGTAGCGGTTGGAAGGAACTTCGATGGGTCCGAAGGTGTCGGTTTCCGTGCGGGTTGCGGCCATGAGGGTTACAGCTTTCCGTTTTTTGTGCAGCGCGGGCGTTTTAACACCTTCGCGATGAGCGCGCACGTCCTCCGGCGTCAAACTGATGCCTTTCTACCCGGACTGCACCCGCGTTGGGCATTCGTCTGCCGTCAGGCCATTGCTCTGACGGTGAAATTTCCCGGCGGTGGTAGCAGGGAAGGGTTGCGATATGTGCCACGGACTCTATCTTGCGCGCGTCTTTGAAGAATCGTGACCGCGGTTCGATTGCCGTCCGCGATAACGCTCTTTCTATCTTCGATTTCCAACGGGGGGTGGGATCGACCGATGGCCGAGCTGGCGTTTGTATTTATTGACAATCAGAGCCTGCGGGTTGTGCAGGCTGATATTTTCGCTCGGGCGGGGAAGGACGGATGCGTTTCGATCCGGCTTCACGTCCGTGAATCGGGTTGCTCCGCTACCGGCCTTTTCCCTCGGGGGCGACCCGGCCCAATTCGAGGCGTGAAATGAAAAGTCCTGTCGTTAAACGTTCGATCGTAATCGCCGGCCACAAGACCAGTGTCAGTCTGGAAGATGCTTTCTGGGATGCGCTGAAGGAAATCGCGGCCCGGCGCAATGTGACCTTGTCCGATCTTGTCGCCAGCATCGATGCCTCGCGCTCGCAGGGCAATCTGTCGTCGGCAATCCGGCTGTTCGTGCTGGACTATTTCCGTTCGAATGGCTCCGGTGGCGTCGCGCGCCAGGCAGCCACCGGCTGAAGCCCGTTCCCGTTGATTTGAAGAGCATTTTCCCGCCTTCGCGGCAGCTTGCCGTACAAGGTAGGTTCTCGCGTTGTATGCGAAGCAGCGCTCCCCTATAAAGCACGCGAGTTCGCGCCGGTATTCGGCTGCGGCGGAGAAAATCATGTCTTGGAAGAATCAAAGTGGCGGACCTTGGGGTGGCGGAGGCAGCGGGGGTGGCGGTGGCCGTGGACCTTGGGGCTCAGGACCGCAATCCGGCGGTCCGACACCGCCCGATCTGGAAGATCTTATTCGCCGCGGGCAAGACAAGCTGAAGAGCGTTCTGCCCGGCGGTGGCGGTTCGCTGGGCGGGTTCGGCGGGTTGCTGATCGCGGTCGGCCTGATCGCGGTCTGGATGCTGTCCGGCTTCTACATCATCCGTGCGGACGAGCAGGGCGTCGAGCTACGCTTCGGCAAGATCAGCCAGCTCACCCAGCCCGGCTGGAACTATCATCTGCCTTACCCGATCGAGACGGTGGAGCGCCCGAACGTCACCCGCGTCAATCGCGTGGACGTCGGCATGCGCGTGATCGAAGACCCGCGCCGTGGCAGCGTGGTGCGCGACGTCCGTGAAGAAAGCCTGATGCTGACCGGCGACGAGAACATCGTGGACGTGGACTTCTCGGTGTTCTGGAAGGTCAGCAACGCATCCGACTATCTGTTCAACGTCCAGAATGTCGAGGGCACGATCAAGGCGGTGGCCGAAAGCGCCATGCGCGAAGTGATCGGCCGTTCGCTCATTCAGCCGATCCTCACCGGCGCGCGGCAAGTGACCGAGCAGGGCGTGCAGGATCTGATGCAGAAAACGCTCGACGAATATAAGGCCGGCGTGGACATCACGCAGGTCCAGCTCCAGAAGGTCGATCCGCCATCGGAAGTGATCGACTCATTCCGCGACGTGCAGGCGGCGCGCGCCGACGCCGAGCGTCTGCAAAACGAAGCGCAGACTTATGCAAACAGAGTGGTGCCGGAAGCGCGTGGCGATGCCTCGCGCATCCTGCAAGCCGCCGAAGCCTATCGCGAACGCACGGTGGTGGAAGCGACCGGTCAGGCCGATCGTTTTCTCAAGGTCTATGAGGAATATCGCAAGGCGCCCGACGTGACGCGCCGCCGTCTTTATCTGGAGACGATGGAGCGCGTGTTCGGCGGCATGGACAAGATCATCGTCGACTCCAACACCAGCCGTGGCGGGTCCGGTGTCGTGCCGTATCTGCCGCTGAATGAATTTGGACGAGCACCGGGGCAGAGCCAGCAACCGCAGGGAGTACGCCGATGATTAAGGGAATTTTTGGCGTGATCGGTCTCCTCATCGCGGTCGTGGTGATTGTGGCCTACACATCGGTGTTCTTCATTACTCCGACGCAGCAGGCGCTTGTGCTGCGTCTCGGCGAGCCGATCCGTACTCTCAACGACGGCGACAAGAACGAGTCCGGCTTGCACTTCAAGACGCCACTGGTCGATACGGTTGTCTATTTGGACAAGCGCATCCTCGATCTCGACAACGCGGCGCAGGAAGTCATCGCGTCCGACCAGAAGCGGCTCGTGGTGGACGCTTTCGCGCGTTACCGCATCACCGATCCGCTGCGGTTCTATCAGTCGGTCAACAATATCGACCGGGCCAATTCGCAGCTCTCGAACATGCTGAACTCGTCGGTGCGCCGGGTGCTCGGTGAATCGACTTTTATCCAGGTCGTGCGCGACGAGCGGGCCGGACTGATGGCGCGCATCCGCGAACTCGTGAATCGCGAAGCGGCGAGCTTCGGCATCGCCGTGATCGATGTGCGAATCCGCCGTGCCGATTTGCCGGATGCGAACAGCCAGGCCGTCTATCAGCGCATGCAGACCGAGCGTCAGCGTGAAGCCGCTGAAATCCGCGCCGGCGGCGCGCAGCTCGCTCAGACGATCCGCGCCCGCGCCGACCGCGATGTCACGGTGCTCCTGGCCGAAGCCACCTCGAAGTCCGAACAGACGCGAGGCGAAGGGGACGGCAAGCGCAACGCGATTTTTGCGACGGCGTATAACCGCGATCCGGATTTCTTCGCGTTCTATCGCTCCATGCAGGCCTATGAGACGGGACTGAAGGGCGAGACGCGCATGTTGCTGTCGCCGGATTCCGACTTCTTCCGGTACTTCAACGACTCGTCGGGACGCTTCGAGAGTCCGCCTGCACGGCGCTAAGTCCGGCGCATGGGGGACTTCCTCGCTGCGCTCGGCCTCGTGCTCGTCATCGAGGGCTTGACCTTCGCGGCCTTTCCGGGCGCGACCAGGCGGGCGCTGGCGGCGATGCTGGAATCGACCGACGGGAACCTGCGGACGGCCGGAATCGTTGCTGCAATTGCGGGCGTGCTTCTGGTCTGGTTCGTCCGCGGCTAGGTTAAGAAATCCAGTCCCTATTCCGCCGGATTCCCGCAGCATCTAAACTTGAAGTGACTTGCGCTCCGCACCGGACCGGAGCAGCGTACCGCCCGAAAATGCGTTTCATCAGAGGAAAACTCATGGCTGGCTCGTTTGTAGCCCAATCGATTCTTCCGCCCCGCCGCCGTGGCGTGGCCATTGCCCTTGCCTCCGGCCTGGCCGTGCTGACAGCCGCGGGCGGCGTGTTCGCCGCCGCCAGCAAGGGACCGGATTCGGTCGCCGACGTCGCCGAAAAGGTGCTGGACGCGGTGGTGAACATTTCCACTTCGCAGACGGTGGCCGGCAATCAGCGCGTGCCGATGCCGCAACTGCCGCCCGGCTCGCCGTTCGAGGAATTTTTCGAGGAATTCTTCAAGCGCCGGGGTGAAGGCGACAGCAACAGCAACCGGTCGCGCCGTGTTTCCTCGCTTGGCTCCGGGTTCGTGGTCGATGCCACCGGCATTATTGTCACGAATAACCACGTGATCGCCGATGCCGACGAGATTTTCGCCAATTTCAACGACGGCCTGAAACTGAAGGCCGAAGTGATTGGCCGCGACACCAAGACCGATCTCGCCGTGCTGCGCGTGAAACCGGAGAAGCCGCTGAAATCCGTCGGCTTCGGGGACTCCGAAAAACTCCGCGTCGGCGACTGGGTGCTGGCGGTCGGCAATCCGTTCGGCCTTGGCGGCTCGCTGACGGTCGGCGTCGTGTCCGCGCGCAACCGCGACATAAATGCCGGTCCTTACGACAACTTCATTCAGACCGACGCCGCGATCAACCGCGGCAATTCCGGCGGTCCGCTGTTCAACATGGAAGGCCAGGTGGTCGGCGTGAACACCGCGATCATCTCGCCGTCGGGCGGCTCCATCGGCATCGGCTTCTCGGTGCCGTCGAAGACCGTGGTGGCGGTGATCGGCCAGCTGCGTGAATTCGGCGAGACGCGGCGCGGCTGGATCGGCGTGCGCATTCAGCAGGTGGACGACCAGATCGCCGAGACGCTTGGTTTGGGACGTGCACGCGGCGCCCTCGTCGCCGGCGTTACCGACAGCGGCCCAGCCGCGAAAGCCGGGATCCAGTCCGGCGATGTGATCGTGAAGTTCGACGGACGCGACATCAAGGAAATGCGCGATCTTCCGCGCGCCGTTGCCGACACCGCCGTCGGCAAGGCATCGGATATTGTGGTCGTGCGCAAGGGCAAGGAGCAGAGCCTGAAGATCACGCTCGGCCGTCTCGAGGACGGCGAGAAGATTGAACAGGCTTCGCTGCAAAAGCCGCTGGAAGCGCCGAAGCAGGAATCGGCCACGCGCAAAATGCTCGGCGCCGATCTCGCGGCAATGAGCGCTGATCTGCGCAAGAAGTTCAAGATCAAGGACACCGTGAAGGGTGTCGTGGTCGTCGCGGTGGAAGCCGGTTCGGCGCTCGCCGACTCGCAGGTAAAGGCCGGCGACGTGATCGTGGACGTGCAGGGCGATGCGATTGCAAACCCCGCCGATCTCACGAAGCGGCTCGATACGCTGAAAAAGGCCGGCAAGAAATCGGCGCTGCTGCTGCTCTCCAATGCCGAGGGCGAGCAGCGTTTCGTGCCGGTGACGATTCCCTGATCGCGTGATGCGCGAACAGGAAAAAGGCGGCCCGCGGGCCGCCTTTTTTGTTTTCCGGACGGTTTAGTTTTTTGAAAGATAAACGCTCGCCATCTCGATGAAGAGACGCGCAAGCAGGAGATACACGATCCGCCACAACAGATCGCCGGCGAGGAAGGTGCCGCTTACGATGTCGAGCGAGCCCATCAGATAAAACGAGTTGATGCTGGAGTAGGCGGTGCTGAAAAACTGCCAGGCCCAGACGATGAGATATGCGTACCAAAGAACCTTAATGCGATAGGGCGTGAAGTAGCGTCCCAGATGAAGTAGATCCCAAAATGGCTGGCGTGCCTTTTTCGTTGGCATTTAGCGCTCCTGATCAGTCGAAGATCAAACGGCTATTTCGATGAACTGTTCCCGGCGATACCCCTGCGCATAGAGTAGCGCAGTCAGGTCGCCGTGGTCGATGCGGGCTGCCGCGGCGGCGGCGACAGCCGGTTTGGCGTGGATCGCCACACCAAGCCCGGCTTCGGCGAGCATGGCAAGATCGTTGGCGCCATCGCCGATGGCCATGGTTTCCTCGGGCTTAAGCTTCAGCCTCAACGTGAGATCGAGAAGCGTGGCGAGCTTGGCCTCGCGGCCGAGGATCGGCTCCTGCACGCGGCCCGCAAGCTTGCCGTTTTCCACGAGCAGCGAATTCGCGCGCTGCTCCTGAAAGCCGATCATCTGCGCGATCTTTTCGGTGAAGCGGGTGAAGCCGCCTGAAACGAGGCAGGTATAAGCCCCGTTCGCGCGCATGGTGGCGACCAGCGCGCGTCCGCCCTTGGCGAGGGTGATGCGCTTTTCGATCACCTCGTCGATCACGGAATCGGCGAGGCCTTTCAGCAGCGCCACTCTTTCCCGCAGCGCCGGCTCGAAGTCGATCTCGCCGCGCATGGCGCGTTCGGTGATGGCCGCTACATGCGCCTTCAGGCCCACATAATCCGCCAGTTCGTCGATGCACTCCTGGTCGATCATGGTGGAGTCCATGTCGGCGAGGAAAAGTTTTTTCCTGCGATGTGCCATCGGCTGGATCACCACATCGATGGGCAGCGGCTTCAGTTTTGCGCGGACTTCGTCGGACAGCTTGTAGACGGCGACGCTTTCCGCCGGGAAGGGAATGTCAACGGCAATGCCGGGATCGAGAATTTCCGGCTCGGCCGCGCCCGCAAGCGCGGCGTGCGCGGCGGCGATGGCCGGGCCGCTCACCACGGGTTTTTCGGGATTTGCGATCAGGGTGGCGACGTAAGACATGCTAATAGAACGCGGGGGTTTTGAATGATCCGTGCGTTGCTCATCGCAGGTCCGACCGCGAGCGGCAAGTCCGCGCTGGCGCTGGAGATTGCGCGGCGGACGGGCGGCGTCATCGTGAACGCCGATTCCATGCAGGTCTATCGCGATCTGCGCGTGATTACCGCGCGGCCGACACCGGAAGAAGAAAACAGCGCGCCGCATCTGATGTATGGCCATGTCGATGCCGCCGAAAATTATTCGGCGGGACGCTGGGTGGTGGACGCGGAGAGGACCCTGCGTGAACTGGAGGCCGAGAAAAAACTGCCGATTTTCGTGGGCGGCACCGGGCTTTATTTTCGTGCGCTGACGCAGGGGCTATCCGACATGCCGCAAGTATCCGCTGCGGTACGTTTGAGGGTGCGCGCAGAAGCGGAGAGGCTGGCGACGCCTGAATTGCACCAAAAGCTCGATCCGCAAATGGCAGCAAAGCTCAGGCCGAGCGACCGCCAGCGCATCATCCGCGCCTTGGAGGTTTTCGAGGCGACCGGACGTTCGCTGGCGGAATGGCAGAGCAATCCGCGCAAGCCATTTTTGAATCCGAAAGAAACCGCGGCCGTGTTTTTGTCCGTTGACCGGAAAGAATTGCATTCCCGTATCAATTTACGCTTCGACAAGATGCTGTTTGAGGGCGCGCTGGAAGAAGTCCGCGCCCTCGGCGCGCGCAAGCTCGATGCGGCCTTGCCCGCGATGAAGGCACATGGGGTGCCGTGGCTCTTGAAACATCTGCGCGGGGAAATTTCGCTGAAGGACGCCGCCGAGGGCGGCAAGGGCGACACGCGCAAATACGCGAAGCGGCAGGAGACCTGGTTCCGGCATCAGATGCCAGACTTCAAGTGGACTGACGCTGGCGAAGCGCTCAGCTATTTGTTGGCGCGGGTGAAATAACCGGCGCGCGCCGCGCGGACTCTCTCGGCCACATCCATTGCGCCGCGAGGCTCAAAACAATCACAGTAATCGCGCTCGCGAACACCCACCATGCCGGACGAATTGCAACGTCGAACATGAAATTCGCCTGCAAGACGCGCGAGGCGGGGACGCCGGTGAGGAATGCGTACCAGACCGCTTCAAACAGTGCCGTGGCCAAGGGCGCGAAGATCGCCAGTGCGATCAGTTTCGGTAGGTTCACCGGCGGCCAGTAACGGTGCGTGACGCGCCACGCCAGCAGCCAGGTCAGGAATCCCATCATCAGAACCGGCTCATAGATGTCGAGTTTCTTCTGGAGCGCGAAATGCACGATGCCGATGATGCCGATGTAATAGACGGCTTTGTGCAGCGTGGTCCATTTCGAACCGAGCCTGCGCACCATCGCGTCTGTCGACGTGACCGCCAGCGCAATCAACCCGATCAGCGCCATAAAACCGATGGTCAGATAAAACCGCAGCGCGATTTCAGTGAATACCGTGAGCAGGTCGAATTTCTGGTCGATGATGTAGAGCAGGAAATGCACGATAATGTAGAACGCCGCCGCGACGCCGAGCGTGCGCCGCGCATTGATGAGTTTTGGCCAGTTGAACAGCCGCCGCGCGGGCGTCACCGCCAGCGCCGCAAGGATGAAACGCACCGCCCAGCGGCCGGTGAAATGCGTCATCTCGGTAATCGGCCGCGCGCCGTAATCCCAGATTCCGATGCGGTAGAGCATCCAGAAGGCGGGCAGGATCACCGCGATGAAAGCGATGATTTTCTCCGGCGACCAGGCGCCGGTCTTTTCGCGCAGGAAGGGCATGGCGATTCCGTCTGTTGGCGCGAACCTAGGCGGAAGCGGTCCGTTCCGGAAACGCCATATCCGCAAAGTTGCGTGAGTTCTGCTTGGGTGTATGTTCACGAAACCGCGCGAATACCGCTTGACGGCCTAAAACCGGGACGGTAGAAACTGCGCAACTTTGGAACCAAAACGGCCCACTATGCGCAATTTTCTTTCAAATATCGTAGTAGGGAGGCGCACCGCCTGAAACGGCCGAAACGGCTGTGGCTGGTTGGTGCGCAAGGGGCCGGAGCGGCCCCTTTTCGATTCTTGGATCGATCCTTGGGCTACTGATAAACGACGGATGCGAGTGACGGAGCGAGACGATGAACAAGGAAATGACCGGCGCGGAAATGGTGATCCAGGCTCTGCTCGACCAGGGCGTCGAGCACATTTTCGGATACCCGGGCGGCGCGGTGCTGCCGATCTATGACGCGCTGTTCGAGCACAGCCGGATCAAGCACGTCCTTGTCCGCCACGAACAGGCCGCGACCCACGCCGCGGAAGGCTATGCGCGCTCGACGGGCAAGCCGGGCGTGGTGCTCGTCACCTCCGGCCCCGGCGCGACCAACGCGGTCA
>CAZUJE010000056.1:0-16885 GCA_964620215.1 uncultured Hyphomicrobiales bacterium | reverse complement strand
CTCGATTTCAGCCGCAGATGGTCGAGCCGGTTGATCGATTTTATTTCAACCCGCTTCACGCGGCCTTCGCCGTTGTCGCCGAGCACGTCGAGCGGCACGGTGACGCCGGCGGCGCCCGACGCCCAGATCTGCTTGTAGAACGAGGACAGGCCCGTGGCGTTCTTGCCGTTCACGCCCACGATGATGTCGCCTTTTTTCAATCCGGCTTTTTCAGCGGGGCCGCCTGGCGTCACGCGCCCGACGAACAATTTTCCGCGCACTTCTTCCGTGGTGATGCCGAGCCATGGCCGTCCCGGCCCCTGCACCCGCCCGTCCGCGATGAGATCGGCGAGGACCGGCGTGAGCAAATCGATCGGCACATACATGTTGCCGGCGAGACCGTCGTTCCTGCCGCTCGCGTTGCCGACAATGAGCGAGCCGACGCCTACGAGTTTCCCGTCGCGGTTGATAAGAGCCGCACCGCTCCATTCGTTATGTGGGGGCGCCGTGAAAATCGCCTGGTCGACGATATACTCCCAACCCGCCGCGAATTCGCGCCGCGCGACGACGACCGCGGGGGCAAGCCCGGCAGCACCGCCGAAGCTCGCGGCCAGCACTGGCTCCTTTTCCTTCAGTTCGGCGGCCTTGCCGAGCTGGAAGGGCCGCACTTTCAGCGGCGACGTCGCTTTCAGAAGGCCGAAGCCGGTGTCGTGGTCGTATCCGAGAATATCGGCGTTGATCTTGCGGCCATCATTGGTGGTGATCTCGGCGGCATGCGCTTCCACCATCAGATACCCGATGGTGAGCACGAGGCCGCTGGAGTCGATCACGATGCCGGAGCCGCGCCGTTCACGCCCGAGATTTTCGGTGGTGCGCGCATCCGGATTAATGAAAGTCTTGATTTCCACGACGCCGGAGAGGAGTTCCTCCATCGGCGGCAATTGCGTCTGGCTGTGGGCCGCCGCCGAAAACGCAAGCACGCTGCCCAAAACCAGAGCGGGCAGCCGGCCCGCGGGACTTACACCAAAGCGACTTCCTGTTCGCATGTGTGCCTCCGCTGGAGGGTCTCTGCCCGACTCAATCAAGGTAAGACAGTCTAACCCATTCTCAGTTGAGTCTAGCAAGAGCTGTGCCGGTCGATTGGTTCCGTTCTTAGCCGGGCTTCTTCTCATATTGCTCGTCGCTCACATGCTCGAGCCAGGTTACATATTCCCCGCCCTCGGCTTCCTGCATCGAGATATGCACCATGCCGGTGGTGGGCGCCGCGCCATGCCAGTGCTTTTCGCCCGGCGGAATCCACAAGACGTCTCCCGCTTTGATTTCGATGACCGGGCCGCCCCAGGTCTGCGCGCGGCCAACACCGGCGGTCACATACAGCGTCTGTCCGAGCGGATGCGTATGCCACGCCGTACGCGCACCGGGCTCAAAACTCACGCGGTTGGACGCGAGCCGCGCGGGCGCAGGCGCATTGATGATCGGATCCTGCCAGACCGTGCCAGTGAACGACGAAGCCGGTCCGCGCTTTGTCGGGCGCGAGCCGCTCTTGAAAATGTCCATGAACTTTCCCCTGTTATCGGGAGGATTTTAGCGCGAAAGCGATCAGCTTTCGAGGCCGGTCGGCACCTGCTTGTTTTCGCTTTCGAGCTTCATGCCGGAAGCAGTCGCCATCGTTTCCAGCATGGCCGCGAAATCCTTGGCGAGATATTCGTCCGGATTGGACTTCATCTGCGCCGCACCAAAATGATTTTGCAGCACTTCGCGGGTCGCCGCCGTCACCGGCATCGGCACATCATATTCGCGCGCAAGCTCAAGGCCGAGATCGAGATCCTTGCGCAGCAATTCCGGCGTGAAGGTTGTGGTCCAATCGAGATTCACCAGCGCCGGCGCTTTGTATTTCGTGAACATCGAGCCCATCACGGAATTATTCATGAACGCCAGAAACGCATGGCGCGGGATGCCCATCTTGTTCGCGAGCAGGGTGATCTCGCAGAGATTTTCAATCACGACGCCAAGCATGACGTTGTGCGCAATCTTGCAGACGCGGGCGAGTTCGCCCTCACCGACATAAGACACGCCAGAGGGCGCAATCGCCTGCGCCATCGGCTCGATCTTGCGGAAGGCGGCTTCGGGGCCGGAAGCAACGGCGGAAAGTTTTCCGGCCTTGATGACCTTGGCATTGCCGCTCACCGGCAGCGCCACGAATTCGGAGCCGAGCGCTTTCAGCTTGCCGCGAATTTCCGCGGAAGCTTCCACCGCGATCGTCGAGCAATCCACAAACACGGATGGCTTTCCGTTTTTGCCGGAGAACACGCCATCCTTGCCGAAATAAACTTCCGACAAATCCTTGCCGGTGGAGACGATGGAAAACACGACGTCCATACCTGCCAGGTCCGTGAGCTTGTCGACGATCTTGCCGCCTTTTTGCGTAAGCGGTTCGGCCTTGGCGTGGGTGCGATTCCAGACGGAAACGTCATAACCTGCTTTCAAGAGGCGCTCGGCCATCGGAAAGCCCATGCGGCCCATGCCGATCCAGCCGACCTTCGGTGTGTTCTGCGCCATTGCCGTTTCCTCCCACGCAAATCTTGTTTGACTAAACTTGGCCGCCTGTCGCGGCGGCATTCACGAGTATTGAGCATATCCGCCGGGCGCGCGGCAACTTTGCCGCGCGGAACGGAATCGGGATCAGGCGGCAGATCAGGCGGCTCCTGGATCGCCGGTGAAGCCCGCCGCCTTGATGCCGGCAAGCGCCGCGATTTCATCGTTGTCGGACGTATCGCCGGAAACGCCGACCGCGCCGATCACATTGCCGGAGGAGTCCTTAATCAGCGCACCGCCGGGAACCGGGATCAGCGTGCCACCGACAATATGGCTGACAGCGGCCATAAAATGCGGCCGTTCTTTCGCGCGGGCGTCGATACCGCGCGAGCCCATGCCGAGCGCGAGCGAGCCATAGGCCTTGCCATGCGCGATTTCGGCACGCTTGAGCGCGGATTTATCCTCGATGGCCGCGGCCTTCAGTGCGCCGCGCGCGTCCAGCACCACGACGCCAAGTGGCTTCATGTTCTTGGCGCGGGCTTCTTTCAGCGCGGCCGACACAATCGTTTGCGCCGCATCCAGTTTCAATTCGCTCATTCGATCCTCCCGTTTTCAGTTTTTATGAAGATTGGTTTCTTGAACACATCTGGCGAGCACACGCGCGACATGGATCGCTTCACGCCCCGCCCCGTCGTGAATTTGCTGCCTGCACGAAGTGCCGTCGGCAACGATAATCGCGTCAGCCGGGGCCGCGCGAACCGCGGGCAGCAAAGACAATTCTCCCATCGCCAGCGATACATCAATCGTATTCGCGCCATAGCCGAACGATCCGGCCATGCCGCAGCAGCTCGAATCCACGGTTTCGAGTTTCATGTCCGGCACAAGCCGCAATGCTTTTTCGACGGCACTCAAGGCGCCAAACGCCTTTTGATGACAATGGCCATGCAGCAGTGCGGGCTTGCCAAGCGGCTTCAGCGGCAGATCAAGCGAGCCGTTTTCCTTTTCGCGAACGAGGAATTCTTCCAGCAGAAAGGAATTCGCCGCGAGTTTTTTTGCAAAATCGGATTTCAGCAGTGCCGGAATTTCGTCGCGGAAGCCGAAGATGCAGCTCGGCTCCAGACCAACGACAGGTACGCCACGTTCGATGAAAGCCTTCAGCGCAGTAATCGTTCGCTCGGCTTCCCGGCGCGCGAGATCGGTGCGGCCGACCGACAGAAACGTGCGCCCGCAACAGAGGGGCCGTTCGCCCGGCAAACTCGCGAAATGAATCCGATAGTTAGCCGCTTTCAAGACAGAAAGCGCATCGTCGAGATTCTCCCGCTCGAAATAGCGATTAAATGTATCCGCGAAGAGAACGACTTCCCTGCCGACAGCGCTGCCTGCTTCAGGCTCGCGGAAAATATCGCGACGCCAGCGCGGCAGTTCACGGCGCGCGGTGAAGCCTGCGACTGCCTCCGACAATTTCGCGGCACCCGGAATGAGGTCGCGCAGATTCAGCAGCCACGGAATTTTCGCAGCATAGGGCGCATAGCGCGGCAGGAAGCCCACCAGCCGGTCATGCAGCGACATGCCATATTTTTTTGTTCGCGCCGCCAGCACCTCGATTTTCATGCGTGCCATATCGACGCCGGTCGGGCATTCGCGGCGGCAGCCCTTGCAGGAAACGCAGAGTTTCAGCGTCTCCATCATTTCGTCGGAGGTAAACGCATCCGGCCCAAACTGACCGGAAATAGCGAGACGCAGGGAATTTGCGCGCCCTCGCGTCACGTCTCGTTCGTCATAAGTCACGCGATAACTCGGACACATCACGCCGCCGACTGTTTTCCGGCAGGCGCCGTTGTTGTTGCACATCTCGACGGCGCCCTGAAAACCAGCACCACTGCCCGTATATTCTGACCAGTCGAGTTCAGTCTGAATCTCGGGAACGAGATAATCCGGGCCGTAACGGAAATTATCGCGATCATCGAATTTCGGCGCGCGAACGATTTTTCCGGGATTGAATGTGTGATCCGGATCGAACCTGTCCTTCACTTCCTCAAAGGCGTGAACGAGCCGCTTGCCGAACATCGGCTCGTGAAATTCCGAGCGCAGGATTCCGTCGCCGTGTTCACCGGAATGGGAGCCCTTGTAGGCGCGCACGAGCGCAAAAGCTTCCTCCGCGATGGCGCGCATCGCTTTCACATCTTTCTCCTGACGCAGATTCAGGACCGGCCGCACATGCAGGCAGCCGACCGACGCATGCGCGTACCAGGTGCCGCGCGTGCCATGCTTTTCGAAAATATCCGTGAGCTTCGAAGTGTACTCAGCCAGATGCTCAAGCGGGACCGCGCAATCCTCAACAAAAGAGATTGGCTTGCCCTGCTCCTTCATCGACATCATTACATTGAGGCCTGACGTGCGGAGATCGGCAATCGCCGTTTGCAAGCGCAAATCAAGCACATCGACCACGCCACCCCATTTCACGCCGCTCTTGTCCCAGCCGAAGCCAAGATCGCCAATCATCTCGTGAAGCTGGCTCAACCGGCGCGCGTTTTCCTCTTCGCCTTCGTCGAACTCCACGAGCAACACCGCGTCGGGCTCGCCGCGCACAAATTCCTCCAGCGTCGGGCGAAACATCGCGATGTCGCGCGCGAGCGCGATCATGGTGCGATCCACCAATTCCACCGCGATCGGTTTCAGCTTCACGAGATGCTGGGCTGCATTCATCGCTTCGAAGAAACTGCCGAAGTGGCAGGCGCCCACGGCACGTTTGCCGAGCACCGGCCAAAGCTTCAGTTCCACCTTCGTGGTGAAAGCGAGCGTGCCTTCAGAGCCCACAAGTATATGTGCAAGATTGGCGTCGTTTTTCCCCGGCACCAGCGCATCGAGATTGTAGCCGCCGACGCGGCGCTGCACTTTCGGAAAACGTTCCTCGATTTCCTTCGCTTCACGCTTTCCGAGCGCTAGCAGATCGTCGGCGAGCGATTTCAGCTTGGGATTTGTCGCAAGATCGGATTCGCCCGCCGGACCGAAATGCGCGGGCGTTCCGTCCGCCAGCACCGCGTCCATCGACAGCACATTGTCACGCATCGTGCCGTACCGGAGCGAGCGCCCGCCGCAGGAATTGTTGCCGGCCATGCCGCCAATGGTGGCGCGTGATGCGGTCGAGACATCAACCGGATACCAGAGGCCGTGCTGTTTCAGCTTGCGATTCAGTTCGTCGAGCACGATGCCCGGCTCGACCACGCAGCGGCGCCCCTGAACATCCAGCTCGACGACCCGGTTCAGATATTTCGTGCAATCGAGGACGAGCGATTCATTCACCGCCTGCCCGCATTGGGACGTGCCGCCGCCCCGCGGCAAAACGCTGACGCCTTCCTCGCGCGCGGCTGCAATAGCGCGCTCGGCCTCGCCCACCGTGCGCGGCACGACGACGCCCACTGGCATGATCTGATAATGCGATGCGTCTGTGGAGTAGCGGCCCCGCGTAAAACGGTCGAACAGCACGCCGCCGGTCACTTCGCGACGCAAACGCCGCTCCAGCCCCGGCATCAAACTCGCCATTCCATACCTCCGCCGCGACATAATAGTCAGGGCTGCTTGACCGCGGTTACAGTATATTCCAAGGGACAGCCTTATAGCGGAAGCTTGGGCGAAAGGCTCGGCAACAAAAGCCCGCACGGGAGCGAAAAACGATGGCGACGAACAGTTCACGCACAGCCGGACGGCATTTCCTGCAAATCCCGGGGCCGACCCCAATGCCTGATCGGATTCTGCGGGCAATGGACATGCCCATCATCGACCATCGCGGTCCGGAATTCGCCAAGCTCGCCAAGCGCTGTCTCGAAGGCATCAAGACGATTTTTAAGACTGCGAACCCGGTCATTATTTTTCCGGCTTCCGGCACCGGTGCGTGGGAGGCGGCGCTCGTAAACACACTGTCGCCCGGCGATACGATCCTCATGTTCGAGACCGGTCAGTTTGCAACGCTCTGGAAAAACATGGCGGTAAAGCTCGGGCTGAACCCGGAATTCATTTCATCCGACTGGCGCATTGGTGCCGATGCAAAGCAGATCGAAGCGCGCCTGCGTGAGGACAAGGAAAAGAAGATCAAGGCGGTTTGTGTCCTGCATAACGAGACTTCGACCGGCTGCATTTCGCATCCTGGCGAAGTCCGCAAGGCCATCGACGCCGCGGGCCACCCGGCGCTCCTGATGGTGGACACCATTTCCTCGCTTGCATCCATCGACTACCGCCACGACGAATGGGGCGTGGACGTCACGGTCGGCGGCGCGCAAAAAGGTCTGATGCTGCCACCGGGAATTTCCTTCAATGCGGTCAGCGATAAGGCCATTGCCGCGTCGAAAACTTCAAAGTCGGTAAAATCATTCTGGGGCTGGGAAGAAATGCTCAACCTCAACAAGGCCGGCTTTTTCCCGTACACGCCCGCGACCAACATTCTCTACGGCCTCGCAGAAGCAATCGACATGCTGCACGAGGAAGGCCTCGACAATGTGTTCGCGCGCCACGACCGGCACGCGGAAGCGACTCGCCGCGCCGTCCGCGCGTGGGGTCTGGAAGTCCTCTGCAAGGATCCAAAATATTATTCGTCCACCATTACCGCGATCATTCTGCCGGAAGGCAAGGACGCGGATACATTCCGCAAGATCGCGCTGGAACATTTCAACATTTCCTATGGCACGGGTCTTGGAAAGATGCAGGGGAAAGTCTTCCGCATCGGACATCTCGGCGACATCAACGATCTGACCATCCTCGGTGCCCTCGCCGGCACCGAAATGGCGCTGTCGCTCGCGGGCATTCCGCACAAGAAGGGCGGCGTGCAGGCGGCGATGGATTATCTGGTGGCGGAAGCGTCGCAATCGACGCGCGCGGCTGCCGAGTAACTTCCCGAGACAGGGCGATAGTCAGTTCTTCAGACCCTTGCCTTTGCGCGTCACTTCATCGAGCAACTCGATATTGTTCAGAATATACGGGCTGTTCGGGTCTTTCGCCTGAGCTGCGGCGAGCTTCTTGCGCGCCATCTTGTAATCGCCGCGCAGCATGTACGAATAACCCTGATTGTTCAGGATTTCCGGCGTCGGGCCGAGAATGTTGATCGCCTGCGTGTAAGCGCGATCCGCGAGTTCAAACCGGCGCAACCGATCGTATGAGGCCGCAAGCCCGACCCAGGCTTCTGCCGCGCGCGGCTGCATTTCCACTGCCTTGCGGAAATGTTTTTCCGCCGTGCCGTAATTCTGTTCCTTGTAGTGGCGTTTACCGAGACTGAGATCGTCGTTGGGATCGTTGCCCATCACGGCCTGGCCAAGGCCGGTATCGGTGCCCGGTGCCGGCATGGAGCCGCCGGGCACGCTGCCGACGGGCTCGGGCTGCTCACCATTAAATTGCGAGTTTGGATTCGTGGCTACGCAGCCTGCAAGCAAAAGCAGACCCGCGAACAAAACAGACCGCCTTACGGCACCCACTCGCATCGGTACGCTCCAAGCGTCAAACCACCGCTTTCACCCGCCCCCGGATGAAATCGAGCAAAGCGATTCGACGCGGATTTCCGAGAAACCCACCCAGCCGACAAACGTAGGTGACGATGGTTAATAAATTCTGTTTTTTGCCTGACGGATCAATAGCCGCCGTATTTCAGGCGAATATAGGCGGGCAGCATGATGACGATCACCAGCACAGGGAATACGCACAGCACCAGCGGCACCGAGAGCTTGGCAGGAAGGCTGTAGGCTTTTTCCTCGGCACGAGAGAGGCGCTTGTGGCGCATGTCGTCGGAGTAAACGCGAAGCGCGTCGGTCATGCTCGATCCCAATTCCTCCGACTGCTGCAAGAGCGTCGCGAAAGAGCGCGCTTCTTCCAATCCAAGGCGATCACCGAGATGCTCGAGCGATTCACTGAGTGAACGGCCAGCGCGGATTTCAAGCGTCGCCATATGGATGTTCGAGCCAAGCGACGGATAGGAGTCGGAAAGCTCACGGCCCACGCGGTCGAGCGAGGCCTCCATGCTGAGCCCCGCATCCGCGCAAACGACGAGCAGATCCATGAAATCCGGGAAGCCCTGACGGTGCTCCACCTGCCGCGCGCTGATGCGGCGGCTGAGATAGAAACCCGGCCCGAAATAGCCGACGAGACCGCAAAGCCCTACCAGTGGCCAGAACATCGCCTTCGTCTCGGGCGAGAAAATCGGAATCAGTATGAAAGCGAAGATGCCAAGACCAACGGCAAGTGCAGTACGCGCAATAAAATAAAAAGCCGGCGCGCGGTGATCGAGAAAACCAGCCTGCACCAACTGCTTCCGCAGCATGCGCATATTCTTATCGTTCGCTTCCGAATAATTTTTTGTCGTGTAATCGATCAGCTTTTGCGCTGCCTTGACGCTGGCGTAGCGCAAGGAACGCTTGTTTTCCATCGCTGCCCGACGCGGGCCGTCTGAGGAAATATCCGCCGCGCGGCGCTTAACGGATCCGCGCACCCGGATCGCTGCCATGATGCCGAACACCAGCGAAGACGCCGCTATAAAGACGAGGGAACCCATGACGATTGTCGGGTTCTCGTCGAAGAAGGCCAGCAGCGGGTCCAGAATTGCATCCATGATTCAAATCTTGAAATTGACGAGTTTGAACATCACGAAATTGCCGACCAGCATCCATGCGCCCGCGACCGAAAGCCCAATCATGGTCGCATCCTCGTGCCAGACCTTTCCGTAGAATTCCGGCGCCACGAATTTTAGAATCATGAACATCACGATCGGCAGGCCTGACAGCAGCAGCGCGGAGAAACGGCCTTCAGCGGCGAGCGCACGGATTTTGCGGCGCATCTTGAAGCGCTGCCGGATGACGGACGAAAGGTTCTCCAGAATTTCGCTAAGATTGCCGCCGGTTGAGCCTTGAATCGCAACCGCCGTCACAAACAACGGGAGATCGTCCTGTCCCACGCGGAAAAAGAGGCTGCGCATGGCGGACTCCATATCCGCGCCGTATGTGACTTCATCCGCCACCATGCCGAATTCACTGCCAACAGGATCGGGCAATTCGCGGCCTACCATCGAGATCGCAACCGGAATCGGATGGCCCGCGCGCAAACTGCGGACAATGATGTCGATAGCGTCAGGAAACTGCTCGCCGAATTTTTTCTGACGTCGGTTGCGCAGGAAGCGGAGTAGAAAGAACGGCAGTACGAGCACACCGATGACCGTATAGAGAAAAGCATCGAAAAGGCTCGCGCGCATCACCCAGGTCACAACAAATGTGATCACCGCGCCAACCGCCACGAAGATCATGAATTTTGTGACCCCGATCGTCAGGCCTGATTGCAAAATCAACCGGTTGAAGTAGATGATCGGCAGGCGGAAATCGCCGCCACTGCTGAGGCCGCGTTCGCGGCGCAACTGGATGAGAACGCTCTCACGGTCCACCTGATTGTTCATCAACCGGAGGCGGCGGTTCACGCGATTACGGTAAGAGGTCGCGGAAAAAAACAGAAGATAAATCGCTTCGACGAACAGCACCACAGATGCCGCAGCGAACATATAAAAAAGATGCGACTCGTCGAGATCAAACGGCATGGTCACAGCGGCTTCGATGGATCGAAGTAAGTGCCAGGAATATTGATCCCTTTTGCGACCAGATCGCCGAGGAAACGCGGGCGCACGCCGGTCGCATGGAAATTTCCTTCCACGGTACCGTCGGGCGCTGTTCCGGTACGGACGAATTTATAGATTTCCTGCATCTGGATGATGTCGCTCTCCAGACCGGTGATCTCGGCAATCGAAGTGATGCGACGGCGCCCGTCGGAAAGGCGCTGCAACTGCACGATCACGCGGATCGCGGCGGCAATCTGGCCGCGGATACTGCCGACCGTCATCGGCATACCGGCCATGCCGATCATCTGCTCGAGACGCGAGATCGCGTCGCGCGGAGAATTGGCGTGGACGGTCGCCATCGAACCTTCGTGGCCAGTGTTCATCGCCTGCAACATGTCGAAGGCTTCTTCGCCGCGGCACTCACCGAGGATCACGCGATCGGGACGCATACGCAGGGCGTTTTTCACAAGCTCGCGCTGGCGGATTTCGCCTTTGCCTTCGATGTTCGGAGGGCGGGTTTCCATGCGGCCGACATGCGGCTGCTGCAACTGCAATTCGGCGGCGTCTTCGATGGTGACCAGACGCTCTTTCTCCGAAATGAAAGCGGAGAGCGCGTTCAGCATGGTTGTTTTTCCGGAGCCGGTGCCGCCGGAAATAATGAGAGTCACACGCGCCTTCACCGCGGCCGCGAGCAGTTCGGCCATCTGCGGCCTGATCGCGTTCATATCGACAAGTTTTTTCAGGTTGAACGGTTTTTTGGAAAACTTACGGATCGAGACCAGCGGGCCATCCACCGCGATGGGACGCACGGCGATGTTGATACGAGAACCATCGAGCAGGCGCGCGTCGCAAAGCGGTTGCGATTCGTCCACGCGGCGGCCCACCGCTGAAACGATCTTGTTGATGATGCGCAACAGATGCGGCTCATCCTTGAAGCGGACGAGTGTCGGCTCCAGCAAGCCCGCGCGCTCGACATAGACGCATTCGTGACCATTAATCAGAATATCGTTGACCGTCGGATCTTTGAGCAAAGGCTCGATCGGGCCAAGGCCGGTCATTTCGTCGAGAATCTCGATAACGAAATCTTCCAGCTCCTGCGTGTTCAGCGCGAGCCGTTCGGAAAGGACATATTGCGAGACCAACCCGGAGATGTGCTTGCGCATTTCCTCTTCGGGCAGTTTTTCGAGCGCCGAGAGATTGATCTCTTCGATCAGGCGGCGATGGAGCCGAACCTTTGCATCCAGCAATTTCGAACTAAGAAGAGGATTGGCGCGAGGCGCGACTTCCGCCGGTTGCGAAGCCACAGCCGAATACATTTCCGACGTCGGCTGTTCACCGCCAGCGGCGACGGGCTCAAGCTCGGCGACGATTTCCGGCACGATATCCGGAGCCTGAATTTGCCGATTGGTGAAACGGCCGAACATAATTTCCTACCTCAACTCAACTTCAAACAGTCTTCAGCGCGTGCGCGGTACTGCAACGACGGTCTGCGGTTTTGCAGGCTTTGCCGGCTCGAGCTTCGGCGCTGGCTGTTGCAGGATCAGTTTCTTTAGTTCGATGGAAACATTGTTGCCCTGCTTCACTTCATCCAGCCGGACACCGCGATCGATCGCTTCACGCACGAGTCGGTAATTGTTCGGAATGGTACCGCCAAAAGCGTCGCCCAATGCCTGCTGGATGTCCGCGCGGCGAAGACCTGGCGCGAAGAAACGCTGCTCAAAGCGGTTGACGATAACTTTGGGATGCGGTCCGTCAGTAAGGCGTTCCGTAATCGCGCCCACAAGCTGCTTCGCATGGCGCAATCCCGGCACTGTCATTTCACTGACGATAAAAAGTTTGTTGGACCCGATCAGCACATTATCCGTCCAGGAGAACCATGTGCGCGGCATGTCGATGACGACATAGTCGAAGTAGGACGACACCAGATCGAGTAACCGCGTCACCACATTCGGATCGAATGAACGCATCTCGGCAGGCCGGTTAGGCGCGGCGATGACCGAAAGTCCGCTGGAGTGCTGTGAAAGCATCACTTCAAGAAGCTGCCGGTCGAGGCGTTCAGGGCGCGGTTCAATCTCACTCAGATCAAGACGCGGCTCCAGATCGAGATAGTCGGCGCAGGCGCCATGCTGGAAGTCGAGATCGACGAGGCAAGTCGTGATACTTCCCCTTGGACCCGAAGCGAGGAGAGTCATTGCTGTCTGGATCGCGAGGGTTGTTACACCGACACCGCCTGCGGATGGGAAAAACGTGTAAATCTGCGCTTCCTTGATTTCGCTGCTGGAACCGCTCTGGGCCACGCGCGCGCAGGCGCGCACAAGCTCGATTGGCGAGACGGGCTTCACAAGGAAATCAGCGACGCGCATCTGCACCAGCCGGCGCGCTACGTCCGCACTGAATGATTTTGTCACCGCGATAACAGGCGGCCAGCGGCCAACCTTGTTCATCAGCCGCTGAAGCGCCGTCAGTTCTTCCTGATCGCCGTTTTCAAGGTCGACGATGACGACGGTGGCTTCAACGGTTTCAAGCTTCGCGAAATCCGTGACGATCGAGCCTTTGGTAACGGCAAGCTCGATCTTGGCATTGGCTCCAAAGGTCGAGCGCGCGGCCTGCTCGAGCTCGGCGTCGGCTGTCAGCAGGATCACGCGGATCTTGCCGGATGCAGCAGAAGATTTGTCGAGCATGACCACGCCTCAATCCATTTATTTCTTGGAGCTGCCGCTATCTTCACCGCCAGGAGATTCGTTCAACTCGATCGAGCTTGTGGCCAAGCCCTTCGGCTGAATGATCTTGCCCGTGCGATACCGTTCACCGGCCGCCTGCATACGGTCGCCGTTGTAAGCGATGTCGCGGTTGGCAGCGTGGCGCGGCCAGGGATCGATCGTTTGCGAAATGATGTTGGTTCGCACCGCATCACCCGCATGGAAGCTGATGCTGTCACGGCGGTCGAGATAGAGATCCGGCTGCGCACAGCCCGCAATCATAACCGCGAAAGTCAGCGCGGCTGCCATGACGCTCTTATTTGCTGATCGCGGCATGTTTGTCCTCCACAACGATGTCTACTTCGCTCTGTTTCGGCAGATCGAGCATGTGTCCGGAGTCCGGACGGACCCCCGGAACGCGGCCGATGTCACGCGCACGAATTTTCCGCGAGGTTTCCGGAGTAAGTTCGGAAACGCCGTGCAGGAAGAAGTCCGTGTCGTTCGGCGGCAGCGTGTTGTCGAGCGGCGTGCGCAGGACGTCGCCTGGACGGGTCGGACGCGCAAGACGCGGCGTCACGATAATGACGAGGTCCGTCTCTTTCTTTTGATACGAAGCGCTGCGGAACAAGGCTCCGAGGATCGGGATATTGCCGATCCAGGGAAGCTGCTGTGCGTCGACCGTGTTGGTGCTCTGGAGCAGGCCGGCGATCGCGAAGCTCTGCCCGTCACGCAATTCGACCGTGGTATTGGCGCGGCGGACGATCAAGCTCGGAATGTCCACGGCGCCGACCCGAACCACATTGGTCGGATCGATCTGGCTGACTTCCGGTTCGATCTTCAGATTGATGAGGCCGTCGGCAAGCACGGTCGGCGTGAAGGCAAGGCCGACACCGAACTTCTTGAACTCCAGCGTGATCGTGTTCAGCGTCGATTGCACCGGGAACGGAAACTCACCACCCGCGAGGAAGCTTGCGGTGTCACCGGAGAGCGCCACCAGATTCGGTTCGGCGAGACGGCGGGCGATACCGCGTTCCTCGAGCGAATTGATGAGAAGGTCCACATCAACGCCGCCGCTGATAAGGCGGCCAAGCGCGACACCAAAAGGCGTCGTGCTCGAGATCAGGCCCGCATTACCAATGCGAACGCCGCGGCCGCTCTCGGATTTGGCATCCCAGCGAATGCCGAGTTCGCGCCCGGCGGTGCGGGCTGCTTCAATGAAACGCACTTCGAGCAACACCTGCTGGGGCTGCGTGACGCGCACGGAATTGATGACCTCGGGTCCGAACTGCTTTGCGATCGAAACCGCGCGGTCCAGCGTCACACCGTCCGGGGTGCTGCCTGAAAGCAGGATGCGGCCGTTGACGGAAGAGACCTTGAAACGCGAATGCGGAAACTGGCTGGCGAGTTCGCTAGCGAGCTTCGAAGTGTCATAGGACACTTCAACATCGAACACGCCGAGCAGCTTCTTCGCTTCTCCATAGACGGAGAGGCGGGTGGAGCCGATTTTCTTGCCAAGGATCGACACGGATCGGTCGGTCAGAGGCAGCACGTCCGCGGTTTCAGGGTCGCTTACAACGATGTCCACAAAGTTCGAGTCGGTTCGAATGGTTTCGGATTTTCCGATCGTTACGTTCACCTGAGGCGTGGATTTGCCAAGCGCGAGATTGACGAGCCGTGGCTGTTGCGCCTGTGCTGCGGCGGGCATCAGAAGCCCGGCCATCACGATTGCGGTGGCGGTAATCAAAGCCGGCAACCAAGCGCGCATGCGCGCCGGAAGCAGCTTCCTGTCCTTTTTAATCTCGATGTTACGCACGTTACCCTCCCCGAATTCCTTGTTCTTTTGTTTCGGTGCAAGTCCCCTTGATTGCACCGTTCTTATTGAGCCGATCCATCAACCGGCACGCTGTAGTCTTCTCTCTTCACCGCACGGATGACGCCGATATTCGTAAAGCCTCCGGCGGCCGGTTTTCCATTGTTGACGATGTCGGTAAGCGTGACGCGGCGATTATTTGCTTCCGCCGAGTCGCCGGCTTTGCGCAAGACAAGCGAAAGATTTCCAATGGACGCAGCAAGCGAAAGCTTCTGCGCGGAAACCGTATCCACTTCGAGCGTCACCGCTTTCACAACCTGCGGCTTGTCGGTGCGGTCATCTGCGAGCTGATCGATCGCGAGCACGCGAACGCTTTGCAGCACAACGTCGTTGCTGCTCGATTCTTTTTCCTGCTGGCGGGTGACGAGTACGTCAACGCGGTCGCCGGGCAATACGAAGCCCGCGACACCTTCCACATCGTTCACGCGCACGGTGACGGCCTTCATGCCATCCTGAAGAACCGCGGAAAGCGTCGCTTTCTGTCCCGGACCCGTAATTTTGGCGGCGACAATCGGTTCGTTCGGTTCGATGGAGGCAAGCACTGAACGCTTGTCGCCATCGGTGAGTTCGCGAATAGAGGTGAAAGCACCGACTGGAATCCCTTCGCCGGGCCATTCCACTTCCCGCAGCATTTGCGGAGTAATCTGCATTCCAAAACGCATCGGGGAACGCGCAACAACAACGGTGCTTGTCGAAACCGGTTTGCGCTGCGACTCCATGCTTTTCATGCGCAGATCGGCCTGGCGGTTAAGCCAGGATTGCGCCACGAAAACAGCGAGCACACCAAAAACGATGGCGGTTGCGATCATTACGATCGTGCTTGCACGCACTGGATTCACTCCCGAACACGCGACTGATTTCGCGTGATGCAGGATTAGCGAACAAGAGTTGTCGCGAAGTATTGAAATGGCGGATTCAGCTTGAGTTCTTGATTCATGTTAAAGGGCACATGAAAGCTCATCGTTTAAATGTTATTGCCGCGATACTTCAAATGCTTCGTACCGGGATTTTTGCGGTAAACAGATCGGCACCGTTCGTGGTATCGAAACAGTGAATCGATTTTTCTTCTCACCGAAACAGGTTCAGCAATGCCGCGCTTCTCAGAAACTCCCGTCGAGCAGCTCTCACCGGCGCAACGCAAGGTCCATGACGCCATTGTCTCGGGGCCGAGGGGCCGGGTGGAAGGCCCGCTCAAGGTGTGGTTAACGAATCCTGAACTTGCGGAGAAAGCGCAAGAATTGGGCGCTTTCTGCCGCTACGGCACGAGCCTGCAACCCCGTCTTTCCGAACTCGCAATCCTCATCACCGGCGCACACTGGAAAGCGGGCTATGAATGGCATGTTCATGCGCCGATTGGCTTGAAGGCGGGCCTGGATCCGCAGGCAGTCGAATCAATCCGGAGAGGAGAAGAAGCGTCTTTCGTGAAGCCCGACGAAGCGGCGGTTTACACTTTCACGAGGGAGTTGCTGAACAAGCGCCGGGTCTCGGATGAAACTTACTCGCGGGCGAAGAAAGAACTGGGCGAACGCGGTGTCGTCGAACTTGTTGGAATCCTCGGTTACTACACGCTGATCTCGATGACGATTGTCGGGTTTGAACTGCCGATTCCCAAAGGCAACCCCGAGCCTTTCGCCAGTTAAAAGCGCAAAAGAAAACGGGCCTCGCGATGCGAGGCCCGTTACCATTTCAGTGATGTGAAGCTTAGGGCGTCACACCCTTTTCCTTCAGATACTTCAACGCGCCGGGATGCCATGGAACGATGGCGGCATTTTCTTTCTTCTGCCTTTCCATCGTGATGTTCTCGGCTTCCCTATGCGTAGCGACGAGTTCCGGTTTCTTTTCCAGAATCGTCTTCACGATGCCATAGGCCATGTCGTCGGAAGCACTTTCGTGCATGACAAGGATGTTCTGCACGACCGAAACCTGGTTGTCCTTTTCCTGGCCAGGATAGGCGCCGGTCTTGATAGTGTCGGTGCTGTAAACGCCGTCATATTTCTCGTTCATTTTCTTCACGAGGTCAGCGGTATCGACGAGACGCAGCTTCACACCCGGCGTTGCGCCAAGATCAGTCACGCCAGCGGTGGGAATGCCGCCGACCCAGAAGAAGGCATCGATCTTGCGATCCTTCACGGCGTTCACCGATTCAGCAACCGAGAGACGCTCGCGGGTCATGTCCTTGTCCTTGTCGAGACCGGCCGCTTCGATCACGCGAAACGCCATCAC
>CAZUJE010000055.1:0-16982 GCA_964620215.1 uncultured Hyphomicrobiales bacterium | reverse complement strand
TCTCCACGGTGATGCCGGGCAATCCAATTCAATTGTTCGAGCCCGAAGAGGCGTTGGACAAAGCATAGTTGAAACCGCAGAGTCCGAAAGACCGCGAGAAAAAGGGTACAGGGACGCCCCGGGGTTCGCCGGGGCGCGTCGTGGTCATTGTCCCGCAGATCACGCGCGGAAAAAAAGCCATACAGGCAAGCGGCCGCAGTATCGAAGCGCGGTTGCACGAGGCGGTCGGCCTCGCCCGCGCGATCGAACTCACGATTGCGAATGCTGGCATCGTCAATGTCAGCCAGATCAAGCCCGCCACTTTTCTCGGCAAGGGGAAAGTGGAGGAGATCGCCGGCATCGTGCGCACGGCGGAAGCGGGGCTTGTATTTGTTGATGCGGCACTCAGCCCGGTGCAGCAGCGCAATCTCGAAAAGGAATGGTCCGCGAAGGTCGTGGACCGCACGGGCCTTATTCTGGAAATTTTCGGCGAGCGCGCCCATACCCGCGAAGGCACGCTGCAAGTCGAGCTGGCGCATTTGAATTACCAGAGAAGCCGTCTCGTGCGTTCATGGACCCATCTTGAACGCCAGCGCGGCGGTTTCGGATTTCTCGGAGGCCCCGGTGAAACGCAGATCGAAGCGGATCGGCGGCAGATTTCCGACCGGATCAAGCGCATCGAAAGCGATCTCGAGGGTGTGAAACGCACCCGCGACCTGCACCGCAAGGACCGGCGCCGGGTGCCATATCCAATCGTTGCGCTGGTCGGCTACACCAACGCGGGAAAGTCCACGCTCTTTAACAAGCTGACCCAGGCCGAAGTGCCGGCCGAGGACATGCTGTTCGCGACCCTCGATCCGACCCTGCGAGCGGCGGATTTGCCTCACGGCGCGCGGGTGATTTTTTCCGACACGGTGGGGTTCATTTCGGAACTGCCGACGCTGCTGATCGCGGCTTTCAGGGCAACGCTGGAAGAAGTGATCGAAGCGGACGTGATTTTGCATGTGCGCGACGCAGCCGATGACGACACCGAGGCGCAGGCGAGGGATGTGGTGACAATCCTGCGCGAGCTTGGCGTCGATCCGGACGATTCAACCCGTCTGATCGAAATCTGGAACAAGATCGATCTACTGGACGATGAAGGCAAACAGAGCCTCGAAAATCTCGCCGCCCGCAGGCCGGATGAGCTGAAGCCGGTGCTGGTTTCGGCCATCACGGGCGAGGGCGTGGATGCGCTGTTTGCCGAGATCGAGAGCCGGGTGGTGGCGGGCCGCTCCACCATTTCGCTCGATCTCGATCCCGCCGATGGCGCGGGGCTTGGCTGGCTGCACCGCCAGACCGAAGTACTGTCGCGCGAATTGAATGAAGCAGGCAGGATGGCGGTCACGGTGCGGGCCGATCCGAGCAAGCTCAGCGAGATCAGGCGGCGGTTTCCGTCCGCCGCATAGTTAACCGCGTTCGGCGTCTTTCGCTTCGTTCCAGAGCGCGTCCATTTCTTCCAGCGTGGAATCTTTTGGCGCGCTGCCTTTGGCGGCGAGCGCTTTCTCGATGGATCCAAAACGCCGCTCGAATTTCACATTGGCCGAACGCAGCGCGGCTTCGGCATCGACGCCGACGTGACGGGCAAGATTGGTGACGGCAAACAGAAGATCGCCGATTTCCCCGGCAGCCTTTTCCTTGTCGTCGAGGACGGCTTCCGCCTCCTCGATTTCTTCGCGAATTTTATCAATCACCGGCTTTACGCTCGGCCAGTCGAAACCGACGGCGGCCGCCTTGTCCTGAAATTTCTGGGCGCGGGACAATGCGGGCAGGGCCAAGGGCACGCCGTCGAGCGTGCTTTTGGGCCTGGCGGGCTTCGCCGCCCGTTCCTGTTGCTTGATCTTCGCCCAAAGCTCCTTCACCTGCTCCGGTGCGAGATTTTTGGCATCCCCAAACACGTGCGGATGCCGCCGGATCAGCTTTTCGGTGATGGCCAGCACCACGTCGCCGAAAGCAAAGCGGCCTTGCTCCTCGGCCATGCGGGCATGGAAAACGACCTGGAGCAGGAGGTCGCCCAGTTCGTCGGCCAGACCTTCATTCAGGTCGCCGCGGGCGATGGCGTCGGCCACCTCAAAGGCTTCCTCGATCGTGTAGGGCGCTATCGTTTCAAACGATTGCTGCAAATCCCACGCGCAGCCCGAGCCCGGCGTACGCAGCCGCGCCATCAGTTCGATCAGCCGTGCAATATCGCGCGAAGCTTCAGCCATGCCCGTCGATAGCAGACCCATAACAGCGGGTCGCGGGCAGCCGAAGGGGGAAGCCGATTGGCTGGGGATGGTTATTCCCAACTAGCCCAAGCACCCATCCTTGATTCGCATAAGACATATTATGGAATATATTTGAGCGATCCTGAGGATTGGGCTAAAACGGCTTACCACCACCGGTTACAGACAACCGGTTTCCATAAAATTTGAAGCTTCTTTTGGGACTGCCCTTAACAGCCTTCTGTCATGGTCCCGTCGCTGATTGATCAGCTCGGGACGGGTTTCAATCGATGCCGATGGAAGGCTTCAAATACGGCGGCGCGCGCTTGCGCATGCTCGTTGCGATGATCGTGTTGTTCGCGATCGCGCCCGTATTCGTGCTGAACGTAATGCGCCTGCATGAGAGCCGTTCAGCGGCGCTCGAATACGCGCATGTCCAGGCTTCCCAGATCGCCCATGCGGGCGCCGAAGCCCACGCCCAGTTCGGACTTCAGGCCCGCCACTTTCTGGAGGTCGTAAGCCAGATCCCGTCGGTGCGTGACGCTACCCTCCCCGAATGCGACGAGCTTCTTGACTGGCTCGCCCAGGGCCGCGACTGGCTGACTTCGATCTACGTCACCAACGCCGAAGGCAAAGGCCTCTGCGGCTCCCACGCTAATTCCAAGGCCGTGGACATCACGGACCGGGCCTATTTCCAACAGCTTAAACAGACGCGCAGCTTCGTCGTCAGCGACGTCGTGATCGGCCGCATCACACACCAGCAGGTGGTTGCCGCCGCCCAGCCGATTTTCGCGCCGAACGGCAAGCTCATGCGCGTACTCGGCGTCGGCATGCCGCTTAACTGGATCGACCAGATCGCGGCACAGGCCAGCGCCAAACACGGCGGCATCCTGATCGCGCTCGACCGCAATAACCGGGTGCTGGCGTATCAGCCGAACCGTCCGGCAAACTGGGTTATCGGCCAGCAGAATGTCAGCGAACTGGTGGATTTCATTACCGACAAATCACGCAACACATTTGAGGCTTTGGATCCCTCCGGCGAGCGCCGGATTTTCGGCATTGCGCGCCTCGCGGATGACAGCATGACGATTGCCGTTGGGCTGAAACGCAGCGATGTGCTGGAGCCGATCGAACGCTCGTTCATGCTGGAGCTTCTGTTCCTGCTGATTACGGCCGGCGGCTCCATCGTCGCTGCACTCCTGTTGGCGGAATTCGGCCTGCTGCGCGGAATGCGGACGCTGAAAACCGCTGCTCTTCGCCTGAAGGCCGGCCGCATGGGACTGCGCGTGAATCTTCCGCGCTTCGTCGCGGGAGAACTGCACGATCTCGCGCATACCTACAACGCCATGACCGCGGAATTCGAGCGGCTGGCCTATCTCGACCGCCTCACCGGCCTGCCCAACCGCCGTTACCTGGAGCGCAATCTGACCGAGCGCAACGATACGCCGGGCCGCGCACGCAAGGCTCTCCTGGCGATTGATCTCGACGGCTTCAAGCCGGTGAACGACACCTACGGCCACGCCACCGGCGACAAGGTGCTCTCGCTGATTGCCCGCCGCATCGCTTCGGTGGTGGACGAACGCGGGCTGCTCGCCCGCGTCGGCGGTGACGAATTCGTGGCCATCGTGCCAATGTCGGCGAAACAGAACCGCATCTCGATCGCGGCATTCGGCGAGGAAATCCGGGCCGCCATGCAGGAGCCGATCGAGCTGGACGGCCTGAAAATCCCGGTCGGATGCAGCATCGGCATCGCGCTGGTGCCGGACGACGCCCAGACGCTCTCCGGCGCGATGGTGATGGCCGATGCCGCGCTTTACGAGGCGAAACGCAATGGGCGCAACCTCGTCGTGGACGGCGCCCCTCCGCTCGCCTCGGAAGCCCATGGCGAAGAGGAGGAAGGCGTACATTGGGCGGCGCTGGAAATGAACCATCGCTGGTGATCGATTTCACTGTGAATACAGAATCCAGCGAATGTTTTTTCGTAAATCACTTTAAGTGCTGGAATAGATCAAAATAAACTATTGATTTAGCTGTATTTTCTTCCTGTCATAGGCCGGTTCGACATTTTCCGGCACTTCGCCCGAGATTTTCGCAAAATCGAGATCGTTGTGCAGGTTGGTGAGCACCGCGCGGCGCGGACGCACGCGCGCGATCCATTCCAGCGACTCTTCCAGCGAAAAATGACTCGGATGCGGGCGGTAGCGCAGCGCGTCCACGACCCAGACATCGAGATCCGCCAGCGCCTCGACAGTTTGATCCGGCAAGCCGCTCACGTCGCAGGAATATGCGAGCGCGCCGAACCGGAAACCGAGCGTGGTGATGTCGCCGTGCTGTTGAAGAATGGGCAAAGCGGTAACCGGCCCGCCCTCGCCCTCGATGGTCACGGGCTTGCCGGCCTCGATGCGGTGCGCGGTCAGGATCGGCGGGTAATCACTGCCCGCCGGCGCCTCGAAACAGTAGCCGAATTTCGACTGCACTTCTCGCGCAGTCGGCTCGTCCATGTACACATCCACCCGTTTTCTGTTGTGCAGAAACAGCGGACGCAGGTCGTCGATGCCGTGCGTGTGATCGGCATGCGGGTGCGTGAACAGCACGCCGTCGATTTTCTCGACGCCCTCGCCGAGCAACTGCTCGCGAAGGTCCGGGGAAGTGTCCACGAGGACGGTTGTTTTTTTATTACCGTCGATTTTTTCCACCAGCAAGGAGCAGCGGCGGCGGCGGTTTTTGGGGTTTTTGGGGTCGCAGGCGCCCCAACCCTGCCCCACCCGCGGCACTCCCGCCGACGAGCCGCAGCCGAGGATCGTGAACACCGTCGGCATCAGGCCGGGACTTTGGAGAAGAGGCTGAAAAAATTGCGGGTGGTGGTGGCCGCGATCTGTTCGGGCGAAACCTGACGCGTTTCAGCCAGCACCTTGGCAGTCTCAACCACATAGGAGGGCTCGTTGCGCTTGCCGCGCCATGGACCGGGGGCGAGAAACGGCGCGTCGGTTTCCACCAGAATGCGGTCTTCCGGCAGCGAGGCCGCGATCTCGCGTAGTTCGGTGCTCGCCTTGAAGGTCAGGATTCCGGAAAACGAGACGTAGCCGCCGAGCGCCACGCCGCGCCTGGCGAGGTCAGGCCCGCCGGTGAAGCAATGGAGCACGAAGGGGAAGGCGCCCTTCCCGCTTTCCTCCTCCAGAATTCTCGCCACATCTTCGTCCGCTTCGCGGGCGTGGATCACCAGCGGCAGGCCGGTCAGCCGCGACGCCGCGATATGCGTACGGAAGCCTTTTTCCTGAAGATCGCGCGGGCTGTTGTCGTAATGATAGTCGAGGCCTGCTTCACCGATGGCGACGACCTTTTTGCCTTCAGCGTATTTCAAAATCTCGTCGAGCTTTACGTCCTGCTCCTCCTCCGCCTGATGCGGGTGGGTGCCGATGGAGCAGAACACATCGTTGAATCGGTCCACGATCGCCTGCAAGCCGCTGAAGCGCTTCACCCGCGTCGAGATCGTCACCATGCGGCCGATCCCGGTCGCCCGCGCGCGCGCGACGATTTCATCCAGTTCCGGCGCGAACTGCGGAAAATCAAGATGACAGTGGCTATCGACCAGCATCAGCTCGGCGTTTCCTCAGCGGGTTCTACATAGCGCGGGAACACGCCTGAGGGTGTCGGCAGCGGCGTGCCCGATTTCAGGCGCCCGGCCTTGCCGAGCTTCGCAAATTCGCGGTCCGCTTTGGCGACCCCGAGCAGGTCAAGCAGCTTGCCCGCCCCTTCCGGCACGAAAGGCTGGGCGAGGATTGCAACCTGGCGCGTCACTTCGGCTGTGGTCCAGAGCACTGTCGCCATTTTCTCCGGGTCGGTCTTGCGCAATTCCCACGGCGCGGAGGCGGCAAAATAACGGTTCGCATCGGCGACGACCGCCCAGATCAGTTCCAGCGCCTTGTGCAGCTGCTGGGTCTGCATCGCTTCACGGACGCCCGCGAGCATCCCGTCCGCGGAGGCAAGGATCGCATTGTCCTCAACCGAAAGAGCGCCCGGCTGCGGCACCTTCGCGTCGCAGTTCTTCGCGATGATCGAGAGTGAACGCTGCGCCAGATTACCGAGATTGTTGGCAAGGTCCGCGTTGATGCGGTTCATGATGGCTTCGTGACCGTAATTTCCGTCATGGCCGAATGGCACTTCGCGCATGAAGAAATAGCGGAGCGCATCCACGCCGTAGGCGTCCGCCAGCGAAAACGGATCGACGACGTTGCCGACCGATTTCGACATTTTCTCACCCCTGTTAAAGAGGAAGCCGTGGCCATGCACGCGCTTCGGCACTTCCAGTCCCGCCGACATCAGGAAGGCGGGCCAGTAAACCGTGTGGAAGCGCACGATGTCCTTGCCGATCACGTGAATGTCGGCGGGCCAGAATTTTTTGAACATCTCCGAATTTTCGTCGGGATAGCCGAGGCCGGTGATGTAATTCGTCAGCGCATCAACCCAGACATACATGACGTGGCCCGGCGCATCCGGCACCGGCACGCCCCAGGTGAGCGAGGTGCGGGAGATCGAGAGGTCTTGCAGACCGCCCTTCACGAAGTTCACAACTTCATTCTTGCGCGTGTCCGGCAGAATGAAATCCTTTTGCTTGTAGAGCTTCAGCAATTTGTCGGCGTAGGCCGAGAGCTTGAAGAAATAGGTCTTCTCCTCGGTCCATTCGACCGGCGTACCTTGCGGGCCTACGCGCACCTTGTCCGGTCCGACGGTGGTTTCGCCTTCGGCATAAAACGCCTCGTCGCGCACTGAATACCAGCCGGCGTAGGTGCCAAGATAAATGTCGCCCTTCTCCTGCATTTTCTTCCAGATCGCCTGGCTTGCCTTGTAGTGCCCGGACTCGGACGTGCGGATGAAACGGTCATAGGAAACATTCAACCGGTCGCACATCTCGCGGAAGCGCGGGCTGTTGCGGTCGGACAATTGCTTCGGCGAAATTCCCTCCTTCGCCGCGGTCTGCGTCATCTTCATTCCGTGCTCGTCCACGCCGGTCATGAAGAACACATCAAATCCGTCAAGCCGCTGGAAGCGCGCAATGGCGTCACAGCAAATCGCTTCGTAGGCATGACCGATATGCGGCGCGCCGTTCGGATAGGAAATGGCCGTGGTGATGTAATAGCGCTTCGCGCCGCCGGCTTTCGCGGCTGCCTGCTTCGCCGGAGCGGATTTTGCCTGCTTCGGCGCGGGCTTTTTGCGCGACGGTTTCGCCGGTTTGCGCGCGACCGGCTTCTTTTTAACGGCCGGTTTGCTTTTGCGCTTGGGCTTTCCCGGCGCCTTCTTCGCGCGCTTCTTTTTCTTCGCCATCGACAATTCCTCGCTTACGCGCCGCGTTCAGTTGCGGGCCGCCTCGGCAAGCATGGAGAAGACCTGAAACACGAACGGCCTCCGGTCGAGATTGAATGCCTCGGCCTCGACCGCTGCGCGGCGGACTTTTTCCCATGTCTCGGCATAGCGCGCAAGACGAGCGGGATTTTCGCCGCTGTGGGTGGCGGCGGCGGCAAGCCAGTCCTCCACCGTCTCGGCGAAAACTTCCAGCCCGCGCTCGCGCTGTACCTTGTCGGAGAGCGAATTCAGCGAAACTCCATCCACTTTCGGAAGCTGGTTCAGGAGGCCAGCCGTCAGGCTCCGCACTTCCAGCCCCTCGCCCAGAAGGAGCTGCAAGGCATGGCGCACGCTGCCATTGCTGACCTTCGCGGCCTCCTCGATCTGGTCGCGCGGCAACTCATCAATTTGATCGGCGATATTACGCACGGCTTTCGACACTTCCCCGGCGTTCAGAGCCCGCAACAATATGCGCCGGCAGCGCGAGCGGATGGTGGGCAAGAGCCTGCCAGGCGAGTGCGAGACGATGATGAGGACAGAATTTGTGGGCGGCTCTTCCAGAACTTTCAAAAGTGAATTCGCGCCGAAACGATTCAGTTCTTCAGCCGAGTCCACGATGCAGACGCGGTAACCGCCGCGCGCCGCGGTCGAGCCGAAAAACGAAACCGTTTTTCGCACCATGCCGGCGGGAATTTCGCTCGGCGCTTTCTTTCCCTCCTCCGGCGACACGCGGTGGAGCACCAATAAATCCGGATGCGACATGGCGCTGATCTGCCGGCTCACCGGGTGTTCATGATCGACGGCGAGATTTTTTAACTTCGCGTTTCCCGGCTCAGTGTTGGCCAGGAGAAACCGCGCGATGCGGTACGCAAACGTCGCCTTGCCGATCCCTTCCGGCCCGCCGATCAGGAGTGCGTGCGGGAGTCTTTTATTTTCCCAGGCGGCCAGAATCGCGCTTTCAGCGTCTTCGTGACCGATGAGTTCATGAATATCGCGCGGATGCGGAGCGCCTTCCAGCCGGTCCGCTTCTTCGATGTCGCTCAACCCGCCGCCCTCGGCGCTGCCGTGGCGGGCTGGGCACGCATCAGACGCTGCGAAACCTGAATCCAGATCGCCATCGAAACCGCGTCGGGTGTCTTGCCCTTGCCCGCGTCGATGATGGTCCAGCGTTTCGGCTCGCTTTCAGCGAAGCGCCGGAATGCTTCGCGTATCCACTTTTTTGTATCGTCGCTTTCGCTCTCGAAACGGTCTGCTTCTTCTCCGCGCGAAGCCGCCCGCTCCTTGCTCGTTTCCGGCGGAACATCGAGCAGGAAAGTCATGTCCGGCAGCAGGCCACCGAGCGTCAGCCGCTCCATTGCGCGGATCAGCGCCATGTCCACGCCCCCGACAATGCCTTGATAGACGCGGGTGGAATCGAGAAAGCGGTCCGAAATCACCCAAGCGCCACTCTCCAGCGCGGGGCGGATCAGCGTGTTCACGTGATCGTCGCGCGCGGCGGCGAACAGCATCGTCTCCGCTTCCGGCCCAAGCTGTTTCGCAAACCCCGACAACAGCACATGGCGGATCGCTTCCGCGCCGGGAGAACCGCCCGGCTCGCGCGTCACCACCACTTCGGTGCCGCGCAGGCGCAGCCGGTCGGCCAGGCGGAGAACCTGCGTGGTTTTGCCCGTATTCTGCGCACCTTCGAAAGTGATGAATCGGCCTTGACCAGCGCGCAAGCTAAACTCCACGGATCGCATTATTAGGCACAAGCAGCACTAATATACACTTTGCGAGATAGATCGAAAACAAAGGGGAGTTGCCTGTGTCAAGTAGGGTTGCCAAACTGGTCTGTATTAAAGGGGCAATAGCTCGCATTTATCTGTTTAATGGCTCGGGTAGCTGGGGTTCAAAATGCTAGTTGGCAACGAAGAAATTGCTAATCTTCAGAAACACATGGAAACGATTTACGGTCGAGTAAATGGCGAATTACCGATAGAATCTATTATCGGGCGCATCATCGAAACCATTGCTGAAGCCACGTCGCCCTTCGAGTTGGTCGATGTGCATTCTACCTTTGTAAAGGCGCTGGGATGGTATTTTGCTTTCTGTAATCGTGTCTCGATAGATGTGCAGACTTGCGTAATCGCCCGATACCCGAAGCTTTGCCCAGCCTGCCTTACAGAATCTTGCATATGTGAGCGGACGAATCGTTGGCCAACAAGAGCAACGCATTTAGCAGGAAGCCGCGATCAAACTTTGAAGTTTGCCGCCGAAACAATCGTTAACGCTGCCAAGATTTCAAATGCAGAGCAATCTCATGCTCTCTTTGACCTCAACTGGTTCTCTTCGACTCTTTCCGATATTTACCCAGTAAATAAAGTTAGGTGGAGGGTGAATCGTTTTTACTTTCCGTCAAAGATGCTTCGTGAAACTGGGAAACTGGCAAATGGATTTAGACGATACAAGAATGCGGCAGATTCATTTGGCGGAACAAACGCAAAAGTATTCTTAGAAAAAGATGCTGCAGATTTCTTTGCTTGGCTAATTGGTTATTGGACCCTGTTAGCCTCCGAATTAAACGATCTTGATTTGCAAAAGAAATATACAACAAGGTACGCAATTGGCTGTCCTTATTGCCATCAAATACCGTGCTCGTGTCCGCCAGCAAAACGCCTCGGTAATCGAGCCGAATTTATCGCATTTAATTTGTCGAGTGGGTCTTCAGATCTGGCAAAAGAACTGCAGCAGCGCTTGGCACAACTGAGCGTCAGCTTAGAACCATTTCCAGAAATAAAGAAAGAGTTTGATGAAGAACTAGCGCAGAATAATAAATCGCCCTCAAAAGACCAAGCAATAAACACACTTCAAAGCGTGGCAGAAAAACTAAAAAAGGCAGATGATATGTCGGGAAATGCCGAAAGCATTATTCGACGCGTGACTGCTATTGGTGAGTTGATTCTACGTTTCGTGACTTAGAGCTTAAATCGAACCGTTTAATAACCAAGCCTGAAATCTCTTGACTAACTAAACTGATTGGTTTCGTGGCATCAATCAGGTGACAACGATCAGGATTTGATTTTGCGATATCTTGAAATCCCTGTCGTGCTCTTTCATGAAATTCGAGCAATACTTGTTCGTATCTATTTTCAGACCCACCTCGCTCTAGTGCTCGTGCAATTCCAACTCTGCTCGGCGCATCAAGAATAAAGGTTAAGTCTGGCCGAAGTCCGGTTGTAACGCGCTGGTCTAGATCGCGAAGGAACTTAATATCAATGCCATGTCCAAATCCCTGATATGCAAAAGTAGAATCACTAAACCGATCACAGACCACCCATATCCCTCTACTTAGTGCGGGATCGATAGTCCGATTAACGTGATCTCGACGTGCCGCGAAAAGAAGAAGAGTTTCTGCAAGAGAATCCCAGCGATCTTCTGATCCCGTAACGATTAACTGGCGGACTTGGTCGGCTCCCTCCGATCCGCCGGGCTCTCGAGTAACAATTGCCTCAATTTTTTTTTCCTTCAAAAAATCAATTAGGTAAGTGCATTGAGTCGATTTACCAACCCCTTCTCCGCCTTCAAAGGTGATGAATTTTCCGCGCGCCCTGGCCATCGTTATCTCTTCAGGACCGAATTCACGCCGCTGCGGACGAAGCCCATCGCCGACTCCGATACATTGTCCATTGCACGTTGAAAGAGCGATCCGTTCGGTACGTCAATCCCCGCATAGAGGGGCGTTTCAAGAGCAACGCGGTCGCCCCGGAATACCTTGAGACGGGCGACCTCCTTGCCCTTCTCCACGGGCGCCCGCAAGGGTCCGGTATAATAGACCCGCGCGATCACCCGGTCAGCCGCGTTGCGGGCGGTGAGAAGCTTGATTTCGCCCTTACCCACAAGCGGGACGCGGCCCGTCTCGCCGCCATAAACGCGGGCTTCGGCAACGGGCGTGCCTTCCTTGAACAGCGTGCGCGGCTCGAAATTGCGGAATCCCCATTCCAGCAGGCGCTTGCCGTCGTCGGCGCGCTCCTTGGCGCTGTCCGCGCCATTGGTCACGAGGATCAGCCGCTGGCCTTCCTGGACTGCCGTTCCAGCCAATGCGAAACCGGCTTCCTTGATATTTCCGGTCTTGAAGCCGTCCGCATTCAGATTCATGTCGAGCAGCGGATTGCGATTTGTCTGACGGATTTTACTCCAGGTGAATTCGCGGATGCTGAAGTAATGCATGTATTCGGGATAGGTGGCGACGATGTGCGCGGAGAGCTTCGCAAGATCGCGCACGGAAATTGTCTGCTCAGGGTCGTGCTGGCCGCTGGAGTTGCGGAACTCGGCGGAGGTTAAGCCGAGTTCGCGCGCACGCTCATTCATGCGGCGCGAAAAAATTTCTTCATTGCCCGCGAGCGCTTCGGCGAAAACAATGCAGGCATCGTTGCCGGAGACGACCGTGATGCCCTGAATCAGATTCTCCACACTGATGCGCGCGTGAACCGGCGCAAACATTGTTGAGCCGCCCGACGGCGCGCCGCCCCTGCGCCAGGCATTCGGGCTGACGACAAGCTCTTCATCCAGTTTCAGATCGCCGCGCTTGAGTTCGTCGAACACGATCTCGAGCGTCATCAGCTTGGCGAGGCTGGCGGGATGGGTCGGCTTGTCGGCGTTGCGCTCATAGAGAACGCTGCCGCTCGCATAATCGAGCAGGATCACGGTGGACGAATTGACAGTAAAATTCGGCGCGATCTGCGCGCCCGCTTGCGATGAATTGAGCGCAGCCAGCGCGAGCGCAATTAGGCTCGGCACAATACGCACGTGGGCCAGTTTCACCCGCATTCCCTTGATCCATTCGCCCCCGCGCGCATTCCCATAGCAAGCGGGAGGCGTGGCAATCAATTGGCGGAAAATCAGTAGAGGCCGCGGCCCGTGGCGATCGGGCTATCGATCGGCCGGGGGTGGCTTTGGCTGAAAGCAGCAACCGGCTGGGGCCGCCGTTCGTACCCGCCCGCCGAAGCCATTACGACCGGCTGGCTGCCGGCCGGTTCACGGGCGGACGGAGGGCTGCCCTGCGGATAGCGGCCAAGGTCGAACGGACGTTCCAAAGGTTCCGGCACATTCGCGGCCATTCTGCGTCCCGGCATTGGTGAGGAAATTGGCGGCACAAACGGCCCACCCGACGCAACCATTACGTTTGAAGGTGCCGGGGCAGCACTTCCATCCGTGCGCAAAGTCGCCGCGAGCTGCATGTCGTTGCTTCCCTGCAAGCTCGCCGAGCCGACATATTCGACCCGCACGCGCGCGACACCGTTATTCCGGAAACCCAGCATATCGGCGGTGCGCGCCGACAGATCAATGATGCGGTTGCTGTGGAACGGCCCGCGATCGTTGACGCGCACGATAATGGACCGGTTGTTCGCCAGATTGGTAACGCGGGCATAGCTCGGGATCGGCATTGTGGTGTGGGCAGCCGTGATCGACTCCTTGTCGAACACTTCGCCGTTCGCGGTTATCCGCCCGTGAAACTGATCGCCATACCAGGAGGCGATGCCCTCGGCCCTGTAATTCGGGTCGTGCTCAGGGACGTATTCGCGGCCGCCAACCATGTAGGGTTTTCCGACGCGGTAGTAGCCGCCTCCCTTCGGGACCGGATCGCCGTCATCGACGACGCGGGGGCTGGAAGCAACGCCGTATTTTGGATCGACCGAACGCGCGAATTTCCCCTGCGTGGCGACGCAATTTGCGAGCGGCAGGCAAACGAACGCGATCAGGGCCACGCGAATAAACCGCGCGCTCCCCACGTCACGATTATCAGTTTTAAATTGCCCCATCCGTCCGCTTCGGAACCGTTACTTGCGCATCGTCCAGCGGATTCGGTGCGCGTACAGGTCCGGTTCCGTCTCTGATGTCCGGACGCCGCGCCCGGACTCCCCGAATGACCTGAATGATAATGGGAAAACACCGATTTAGTGCGGCGAAAGTGCGGCCCGCTCAAAGCATGGTTAATTACACGGGTTGCAATTGCCGGTTCCATCCCCCATTCCTCGGAATTGGAAGGATGGCCGAGTGGTTTAAGGCAGCGGTCTTGAAAACCGCCAGTGGCGCAAGTCACTCGTGGGTTCGAATCCCACTCCTTCCGCCAAGGCTTTGTCCGGCAAATCCTGTCATACCCACAGGCTTTCTCCGCTGCCTTTAGCGGCTATGCTGATATAGTCAGTTCAGATCGAAGCTAACTACGCAAAAAAAATACGCCAAGATATCCGATTAAAAATAGCCGTCAGGGAGAGGACAATGAGGACGTTTTGGACGAAGGCCGCTGCCTATTGCGCGGCCATCGCTGGCTTAGCCGTAATCGCTAATCCGGCCGGCGCGCAGCAGCAATGGCCTGCACGGCCCGTGACAGTGATCGTGCCGTTCGCGGCTGGCGGCAACACCGATGTTGCGGCACGCATTTTCACCGACCGCCTCTCGCAGCGTCTGGGCCAGCAATTCGTGATCGAGAACAAAACCGGCGCCGGAGGAAGCATCGGCATTGGCGCCATGGCTAAGGCCACGCCGGATGGCTACACGCTTGGCGTCGTCACCGCGGGCACGCTGTTCATCCTGCCGCATATTCATAAAGAAAAGCTGGGCTACGACAGCCGGAAAGACATTCGCCCGGTCGCGATGGTCGGCACGCAGCCGAACATGCTGATCGTGCATCCGAGCATTCCTGCAAAAACCGTTCCCGAGTTCATTGCTTACATCAAGGCCAATCCCGACAAGCTGAGCTACGGCTCGTCCGGCATCGGCACCTCGCAGCATTTGTGCATGGAACTGATCGTGCAGCACACCGGCGCAAAGATCGCGCATGTGCCCTATCGCGCGTCGAACCAGATCATCCAGGATCTGCTTGGCGGGCAGATCCATATGACATGCGACCAGTTCTCGACCGCCTATCCTCAGGTGAAAGCCGGCAAGGCCAATGCAATCGCAGTGTCCTCGCTCGAACGCTATGGCTTCGATCCCTCCATTCCGGCGCTGGCGGAATCCATTCCGGGGCTGGAAGTCACCTGGTCCGCGGTCTTCATCACACCCACCAATGTGCCCGAAGACATCCGCAAAAAGCTCGCGGCCGAGTTGATCGAAATTACCAAGGAGCCTGGCATCATCGAACGGCTGAAGGGATTGAGCGTGACGCCGGCGAGCCTGTCGGGAGCGGAACTGGAGAAGAATATTCTCGCCGACTTTGACAAGTGGCAGCCGATTGTCGAGCGGGCAAAGATTACGCAACCGTGAGAGTGTCGGGGATGCATGGCTAAGGTAACGTAATGCCGGAACCCATCACCCGCACCGTCATGGAAAGATTCGACGTGCCGGATAGCGGCTATGAAACGGTGGTGATGATTGTAGAGATGGCCCCGCACGTAAATTCGGGGCTGCATACACATCCGGGTTTCGATGCCGCCTATTTGCTGGAAGGAAGTCTAACGGTTCTGGAGCGGGGCCACCCGGACAAACCAATCCGTCCGGGCGAGTCCTGGCACGTTCGCCCTGGCGCGGTGCACGAAGTAAAAGTCGGGGACCAGACCACCAAAGTGCTTGCCATCTACGTCGTGGAAAGGGGCAAGCCGCTGGCAACGCCGTGGCTGCCATAAACTATTCCCCGTAAAGTTACGCAGAATATACAGGTTTTCGTTTTGTGACTGTTTTATGAAGGCCTTGTTCCGCCATCTGGCGCGATCAAGGCCGTCTATGTCCGATTTCATTCGGCTCTCCGACAAGCAGCCCATAAAGATGGGCCATAAGCGGGCTGTGTATCAGCATCCGCTGGACCCGCGCCTCCTCATCAAGATCATCCGCCCGGATATGTTTGAAAAACGCTGGGGTGACGGAGCACCCTGGTACAAGTTCAAGCGGCGTTCGGGGAGGTACATCAACTTCCGTCGTGAAGTCGGCGAATATATCTGCCTGCGTGCGCAAGACCGCGACCCCTCGCCTTCAATTCAAAAGATTTCAGGGCTGGTCGAAACCGATCTTGGTCTCGGGCTGGTAGTCGAAAAGCTGGTCGATGAACGGGGCAATCTCGCCCCAACACTGAAAACCGTGTTGATGCAGTCAGGCCTGACCTCCGACCTGAAGGTGGAAATTCAGAGATTGATCGCGGAACTCCTCCGCACCGGTGTCATCTTGTCGAAACTGAACATACGGAATGTTCTGCTGGCTTACGATATGGAGCACGGCCGCCGGCTCGTCATTATCGATGGAATGGGATCGAAATCCCTGATCCCGATCTTTGCCATCAGCAAGCTCGCCAATGCCTACAATACGCGCCGTCTGGCACGCCAAATGGAAGCGCACATCCAGGAACGGCTGAAGACCAACTTCGGTCAGGCGACAACGGCGCCGGACATGGCCATTTTTTCTTGAGCATAAGTCGCCCGGAAACGGTATTTGCGATACCATCAAACAGCCCACTTCCGGTTACTTCTCCCTTGAATCCACACGCAAAAAACGACACTGTACTGCCGGGTAAGGCGGCCGGCTGTGGTATTTCGGCCGATTGCTGTGGGGTGGGCATTCGAGTAGGGGAACTGCGTGGCGAACGGTAAAAAACGCTCCCCCGCTTCGAACGAGGGATCTGGAGTTAGCAATATGAAGCCGGCGGTAATTGTCGTTGGCGCCGATAAAGGCGGCGTCGGCAAGACTACGATTGCGCGTACGCTACTCGATTATTTCGCGGCCAAGAATACGCTGACCCGTGCATTCGACACCGAATATCCGCGCGGCGCGCTCAAGCGGTTTCATCCCCAGGTCACGGAAGTGGTGGACATCACCGCCGTCCCCGACCAGATGAAAATTCTCGACACCTTGTCCACGAGCGAAGTGAAGGTCAGCATCATCGACATCCGCGCGGGCCAGCTTTCGCCGATGCTTCGCGCTTTCACCGATGTGGGCTTTTTCGATGAAGTGAAGGCAGGCAACTTCAATTTCGGCCTGTTTCACGTGCTCGGCCCGTCGGTCGCCTCGCTAGAGGAAATCGTGGAAGTGATCCCCTACACCGCCGGAAAAAACTATTTCGCGGTGAAGAATTTCATCAACGAGACGAGCTTCTTCGAGTGGGATCCGGCCGTTTACGACAGCTACTTCAAGAAGATCAAAGGCGCTGTCGAGGTGAACATTCCAAAGCTGAACGAGATGGCCTACGAGCAGGTCGATCTTTCCGCCGTGCCGTTCGCGACATTCTCCAAGAACCGCAACGCGCAGGGGCATATCGCCAATAATTCGCTCGTGCTGCGCGGCTATGTGAAGACCTGGCTGAAGCTCGTGCACGAAGAGTACGACCGCATCGGTCTCGTTGACCGGCTGACCGACGGCGGCCCCGACCAAGCTGCCCCCCCCGCCCCAGCCAGAACCGTGAGGCCGCGCAGCCGGGCAAGCACTTCCCCTTCCTTTTCCCCTCGACCCCAGCCC
>CAZUJE010000054.1:0-17442 GCA_964620215.1 uncultured Hyphomicrobiales bacterium | reverse complement strand
AAGACGCCGAATATCCCGACGTCACCCCGCGCGACGCGCAGGCGCTGCGCGAATTCCACGCCGCCCGCCGAGCGGCTGAATGACAAGAATGCCAAAGCTGAAACTCGGCCCGTGTTTCAAGTTTGGCTTGCTGGTTGCGCTCGCGATTTTCTCCGCCGACCAGCTCACAAAAACATTGGTACTGCGCCTGCTCGACTGGAAAGTCGGCGCGCCGGTGGCGCTCACGCCCTTTCTCGATTTCGTGCTTACGCTGAACCGCGGCATCAGCTACGGCCTGTTCCCGCAGGACAGCGATGCCGGCCGCTGGTTCCTCATTTGCCTGAAGCTCGCCGTCTCCGGGGTGTTTCTGGTGTGGATGGCCCAGACCCATAGCCGCGTGGTGGCGCTGGGGCTGGGCCTGCTGGTGGGCGGGGCGCTCGGAAATGCCGTCGATCGCGTGCTTTACGGCGCGGTAATCGATTTCGTGTCCCTTCATGCCTATGGCTGGTACTGGTACGTCTTTAACCTCGCTGACACGGCCGTCGTTGCCGGGGTTATCGCGCTCCTGTACGATGCTTTATTCGCGGACGCCACGAAATCGCCGGGATCGGGCCGAACCTGACGGGCAGATTCCAGAATACGGGTTCCCCGGTGGAAGCCGGCGGCGAGAAAGCGGGATAGTATGAAGTTCCGGACCAGATACAGGACAGCCCTGCGCGTGCTTCCGCTTGTGGGCGTGCTCGCTCTGACAGCCGTCACCGCTTTCGCGCAGGAGGAAGAGCCGTCCGATATGGCGAAGTTCTTCGGCTATCTCGGGCTGATCGATTTGCCGAAAGACCCGATCGAATATCGCGAGCGCGCTCCGCTCGTGGTGCCGCCTTCCGTGGCGCTGGTGCCGCCGCAGGATCCGGGCAGGATCAACCAGATCAATCCGGATTTTCCGATCGACCATGACGAGAAGCGCCGCCGTGCGCGCCGGGTCGATCCGAAGGCGCAGGCCGAGGCCGACGACATCTTCTATACCGGCAAGAAACTCAGCGCCGATGAAATGAACCGCAAGCCGAAGAAGGACCGGAACGCCGGAACGGCAACCGGTGCCGACGATCAATTCCACGACGTGAACAAGGCCCGCATGAGCCCCACCCAGCTTGGCTTCAAGGGCTGGGGCGCAAAGGAAGATGAGAAACTCGTGACCTTTTCGGGCGAACCCGAGCGCGGCAGCCTCACGGAACCACCCTCCGGCTATCGCACTCCTTCGCCGAACGCGCCCTACGGCGTCATTTCCAAGAAGCAGGAAAAGGCCAAGGGCACGAATATTATGGAGAAAACGGTCTCTGACGACCGTAGATAAACTGTCCCAGCGCGCAGGGAGGGCTTGGCGCAAGGCCGGTAAGAAACCTATCTTTGAATTTCATGAGACTGCTTCTTTAACCGGCGGCAGTCCCGCGCCGGAGAACCCTTACCCGTGCCAAGGCATTTAATGAGCATCGTCATAGCGACCGCCATCGCAACCGCCACCGCAGCACTCGCACAACGCCCCGCCAGTGACGAACAGCAAGGCCCAAAGATCAGCAACTACACGCTGAAAAACGGCCTTGAAGTCGTGGTGATCCCGGATCACCGCACGCCAGTTGTCACCCATATGATCTGGTACCGCGTCGGCTCCGCCGACGAGGATCTTGGCCGCTCCGGGCTCGCGCATTTCCTTGAACATCTGATGTTCAAAGGCACCGCGAAAAATCCGAAGGGCCGCTTTTCCGAAACGCTCGCTGTACTCGGCGGCCAGGAAAACGCCTTCACCTCGCAGGATTACACCGCCTATTTTCAGCGCGTCGCGAAAGAACATCTCTCTTCCGTGATGGAGTTCGAGGCTGACCGCATGACCGGCCTCGTGCTGACCGACGAAAACGTGCTTCCCGAGCGGGACGTGGTGCTGGAAGAGCGCCGTTCGCGCACCGATAACGATCCCGGTGCGCAACTCGCCGAGGCTGCACAGGCCGCGCTGTTCGTGAACCATCCTTACGGAAAACCGATCATTGGCTGGGAGCATGAAATCCGCGCGCTCAACCGTGAACAGGCGCTGGAATTTTACAAACGCTTCTACGCTCCGAATAACGCAATCCTCGTGGTCGCCGGCGACGTCACTGGTGCGCAGGTGAAGGAACTTGCGGAAAAATTTTACGGTGGCATCGCTCGCCGTGACGACATCAAAGCGCGCGTGCGGCCCTCCGAGCCGGAGCCGCGTGCGCATCGCCGGGTCTCCCTCGCCGATCCGCGCGTGCAGCAGCCTTCGCTCTCCCGCACCTACCTCGCGCCGTCTTACCGCGGTGGAAAACCGGGCGAGGCGGAGGTGATCGATATCCTTGCGCATATCCTCGGTTCCGGATCGAACAGCCGTCTCAACCGCACGCTCGTGATGGATAAAGGCATTGCGGTCAGCGCCGGCTCTTATTTCAGCGGTACCGCTTACGATCTTGCGCGCTTTGGCGTTTATGCCTCGCCCAAGCCCGGCACTTCGCTGGAAGAGCTGGAAGTGGCAGTCGATGCGGTGATCGCCGATGTGGTCGCCAATGGCGTGTCGGAAACCGAACTCGCCCGCGCCAAGACCAAGATCGTCGCGGATTTTGTCTATGCGCAGGACAGCCAGTCGACGCTCGCCCGCATGTATGGCGCGGGCCTGACCGTCGGCATGTCGCTCGACCAGATCAAGGCCTGGCCGGACCGCATTCGCGCGGTAAAGGCGGAGGATGTCCGTGATGCTGCCAAAACTTGGCTCGACACGCGCCGCGCGGTTACGAGCTATCTCATGAGGCCGCCGGCCTCGACGGAGAAGCGTACGTGATGCGCGTTCTCCACGCACCAATCGTCGGGATTTTCATGTCTCTCGCTCTGCTCTCCACCGCATCGGCCCAGACCGGCAACAACCGCATTGAGCGCATTGTGACCCCCGGCGGCATCGAACTCTGGCACGTGCGTGACAACACACTGCCGATGATCTCGCTGGAATTTTCCTTCAATGGCGGCACCGCGCAGGATCCGCTCGGGAAGCCGGGCATTGCATATATCTCAGCCGCACTGCTCGACGAGGGTGCCGGCTCTCTTGATGCCCGCATGTTTCAGGAACAGCTTGAAGAGCGCGCGATCTCGCTCTCATTCAGCACCGACCGCGACGCGCTGCGTGGTTCGCTGAAGACCCTCACTGAAAACCGCGACAAGGCGTTCGAGATGTTGCGTCTCGCCCTGACCGTGCCGCGCTTCGATGCCGCCGAAGTGGACCGGGTCAAAGCCGCGACGCTCGCGGTGCTGCGCCGCCGCTCTACCAATCCGAGCAATATCGCCGGCGAGCGCTGGTTCGCGCGTGCTTTCCCTAACCATCCTTACGGCCAGCCGCAGCAGGGCACTGTCGAATCCATTCCGCTCATCACGATCGATGACCTGCGCGCGCATCACGTTAATGTCGCCGCCCGTTCTGGCCTGAAGATCGCGTCCGTCGGCGCGATAGACGGGAAAGAACTTGCCGCGCTCATCGACAAGACCTTCCTGCCGCTCCCGGCCAAAGCCAAATTGAAAACCATTCCCGAGGTTGCCCCGCAGGCATTGGGCGAACGTGAGATCGTCGATCTCGATGTGCCGCAGACCGTCATTACGCTTGGCGGCATTGGAATAAAACGCAACGATCCGGATTTCATCCCGGCCTTCGTGCTCAATCACATTCTCGGCGGCGGCACGTTTTCTTCGCGGCTCTACCGCGAAGTCCGCGAGAAGCGCGGCCTTGCCTATTCCGTTTACAGCTATCTCGCTCCGCTCGCGCATAGCGGCATCTTCATGGGCGGCGTTTCGACCCGCAACGACCGGGCGGCGGAGACGCTCTCCATCATCGTCGAGGAAATCCGCCGGCTCGCCGCCGAAGGCCCAAGCGACGACGAATTGGCGAAGGCAAAAAGTTATCTCATTGGTTCCTACCCCTTGCGTTTCGACACGTCAGGCAAGGTCGCTGGCCAGCTCCTCGAGATTCAGATGGAGAATCTCGGTATCGACTATATCGACCGCCGTAACGGCCTCGTGGAGGCCGTTACCATCGCCGACGTGCGGCGTGCCGCGGGCCGCTTCCTCAAAGATGCCGGATTGCTGGTAACTCTGGTGGGCAGGCCGAAGCCTGTCCCGGCCGGTAAAGGTTAACAGCCGCCGGTTCGCCCATGGCAACGGCGTTGGTATAAGAAAGAGCCGGCTGCAATCCCTGCGGGGAGGGAAGTAGTACTATGCGTAAGAAGCCAGTTCGGCTGGGGATGATTCTGGGAGCGAATGTTTGCGCGCTCCTCGGCGTTGTTCTTTTGTCCAACTGCACCACCATCGACAGCACCATGGCGCCGATGGGCGGCACGGGTTCCACGCCCCCGACCAATCAGAAAACAGCGACCATCGGCACCGGCCCTGGAGCTGCGGCCTCGGACATTGATTGTCCGAGCGTGACCATTCTTTCTGGTACCGCTGCCTTGCAGATTCCCCAGGGCGTGGGCGCAACCAATATCCGTTATCAAGGATCGATCGGGCAGCTTGCACGCGAATGCGCGATCCTCGGCGAGACCATGACCATGCGTGTCGGCATTGAAGGGCGTCTGCTGGTCGGCCCCAAGGGCGGGCCCGGCAGTGTAAACGTACCGATTCGTCTCTCGCTCGTGCAGGAAGGTGTCGGACGCAAAACGATCCTGAGCAAATTATATTCGGTGCCGGTGAGCATTCCGCCAGGCGCAAGCCAGGCGATTTTCAGCCAGGTTGAGGACGATCTTACCTTTCCGATGCCGTCGCCCGTTTCGGCGCTCGAAAAATATGCCGTCTATGTTGGCTTCGATCCGCGCGGCGCCACGGCGGCTGAGAAGGGGAAGCAGAAGGTTTCTCCCGAGCCGAGAAAGTCGGCGCCCGTGGCGGCGAAACCGAAGCCGAAACCCGCTCCGGCAGCGGCGTCCAGCCCACCCGCCGATCAACCCGGTTTTGGCGCTCCACCCGCACCGAAAGGCGGCGGCAGCAACGACGACCTCTTCGCCCCGCCGCCGGGTAATCGCGGCTCGTAACGAAAAGGCCGGGACAAGCCCGGCCGTTCCAAACCAACAATCAGAGCTGAGCGGCTTCAGCCGATACGGGTCTTCACGTCCTTGATTGCGTCGGCGATCAGGCCGTCCTGCGCCTTGCCCTTCATCGTTTCGGCCAGAATACGCTCCGCTGCTTTCACGGAGGTTTCGGCAGCCGTGGCGCGAACATCGGCGACCGCCTGCGCTTCAGCTTGAGCGATTTTCGTCTCCGCCAGCTTGGTGCGGCGGACGACGAATTCATCCATGCGCTTGGCAGCTTCAGCCGCCAGTTCGGCGGCTTCGGCTTTCGCCTGATCGAGGATCGCCCTCGCTTCGTTTTCCGCCTCGCGCTGTTTTTTCTTGTATTCGGCGAGAACCTTTTCCGCCTCTTCCTTCAATGCGCGCGCCTGATCGAGTTCGTCCCTGATCGCGGCGGAGCGTGCATCGAGACCGCCGCCGATCGCCTTGAACGCGCCCATCTTCCACAGCAGCGCGAGGAAGATCACGAAGGAGACCGCGACCCAGAATTCCGCTTCGTACAGGAAATGCACCGCTAACTCCTCAATGCAGGGCCGCGTCCACGGCCTTTTCGGCCATGGGCTTGGCGGGTGCCGTGCCGGTCAGCCGCTCGACGATGGCGATGGCCGTATCGACGGCGATGCCGCGGACATTGCCCATGGCGGCCTTGCGGGTGGCGTCGATCTGTTTTTCCGCGCCGGCAAGTTTTACGGCGAGATCGGCTTCCAGCTTTTTCTTTTTTTCTTCTGCTTCCGCCGCGAACTGCTGCTTGGCCGTGGCGGCGGTCGCCTGCGCCTTGGCGCGGGCTTCGGCGAGCGCTTTCTCATAGGAAGCAATCGCCGCTTCGCTTTCCGCCTTCGCCTTGGCGGCGACGGCTAGATCAGCTTCGAGCTTCTGTTTGCGCGCGGCGAAGATCGACGCCACGCGTGGCAGCGCAATGCGCGAAAGCAGCACATACAGGGCGACGAACGCGACCACGAGCCAGATCAGCTGTGAGCCGAACGTCTCCTTGTTGAACGGCGGGAACGGAGCCTTCGGCCCGCCGGGCGCTTCGGTGCCGGTCTTTTGCGCGGCCATTATCGCCTCAGATCAGAGGGCGAACAGGAGGAGGAGCGCGATCAGCAGCGAGAAGATGCCGAGCGCTTCCGTCACGGCGAAACCGAAAATCAGGTTGCCGAACTGGGCCTGAGCGGCCGACGGATTGCGCAGCGCCGCTGCGAGGTAATGACCGAAAATCGAGCCGACGCCGACGCCGGCGCCGCCCATGCCGATGCAGGCAATGCCGGCACCGATGTACTTAGCTGCGATTGGATCCATGAAAGTAACTCCCGTTGAGGTTTGGAAACCGGATCAGTGACCCGGATGAAGCGCATCCTTGAGATAGATGCAGGTGAGAATGGCGAAGACGTAGGCTTGCAGAAATGCGACGAGCAATTCGAGCGCGGTGAGCGCGACCGTGAGGCCAAGCGGCAGCACCGCGACTGCCCAGCCGAATGCACCGAGGCTGCCGAGCAGGCCGATGAAACCGGCGAAAACTTTCAGCGTGATGTGACCGGCAAGCATGTTCGCGAACAGGCGGACGCTGTGCGAGATCGGCCGTGACAGGAACGACATCACTTCGATGAGCACGATCAGCGGCATGATGACGATGGGAATGCCGCTCGGCACGAACAGGCCGAAGAAATGCAGCCCGTGCTTGTAGAGGCCGTAGCCGAGCACGGTGAAGAACACGACAAGCGCAAGAAAGGCGGTAATCACGATGTGGCTGGTGACGGTGAACAGCCCGGGGATCATCCCGAACATGTTCAGCACCAGAATGAAGCTGAAGAGCGAGAACACGAGCGGGAAGAATTTCATTCCTTCTTCGCCCGTTGCTTGCCGCAGCATGTCCGCCACGAATTCGTAGGCGACCTCGGCGACGGACTGGATGCGTCCCGGCACCATCGAGCGCCCTGCGGTGGCAAGCACAAGGCCGCCAACGGTTACAGCGACAGCGGCGAGCATGAAAGCGGCGGAGTTCGTGAAGGCGATCTCCACGCCGCCAATATTTCCGAGCGTCGCGATTTTCTTGATCTGGAACTGGGCAATCGGGTCGGCCATCGCTTCCGTTACTTTCTGTCGTTTGGCTGCGGAGCCACCAGCCCCGCCGAGCGCAGCGCGTTCAAGGTGCCTGCCGCGAAACCGAGGAGGAGAAAGATAATCAGCCCCCAAGGCGACGTGCCGGCGAAATAGTCGATGAGCCAGCCGATGAAGCAGCCCACCAGGATTCCGGCGATGAATTCGCTGGAGAGCCGCAAAGCGCGGGCAAGATTGGAAGATCCGCCTGGCGTCTGCACGGTGTCTCCGTCGTTATCGCGGCTCGCGATTTTCGGCGCGAGCGTACCAAGACGGTCTCCGAGGTTTTTGAGCCGCTCCGACAGAGCAGCATCCTCGGTGTCCTTGGGCGGGCGACTGTCCGCCATCGCGATTCCTTCGAACTCCGGAAGCGGTTGCACCGCATTGGCCCAACCGCGCGGGCAAATTAGAGAGGGGTGCTTGGCAAGTCAACTAAGCCGCGCGTTTCAACAGCAGTTAAGCCACTGAAAAAACTGGAGAAAACGAATTATCCGCCTGTGTCCGAATATCGCGTGCGTTTCAGCCCGCTTCAGCGAAGCGTTCGGCCTGCTCGAGGTCGACCGACACGAGCTGGGAGACGCCCTGTTCCGCCATCGTCACGCCGAACAGCCGGTGCATCCGGCTCATGGTGATCGGGTTATGCGTCACCACCATGAAACGGGTCTGGGTGAGGCGGGTCATCTCGTCCAAGAGCCCGCAGAAGCGATCGACGTTGGAATCGTCGAGCGGCGCATCGACTTCGTCCAGCACGCACACTGGAGAAGGATTGGTGAGGAACACCGCGAAGATCAGCGACATCGCCGTCAGCGCCTGTTCACCGCCGGAGAGCAGCGAAAGCGATTGCGGCTTCTTGCCGGGCGGGCGTGCGATGATGTCGAGGCCGGCTTCCAGCGGATCGGTGGAATCGGTGAGCACGAGTTCGGCGGTGCCGCCCGCGAATAGTCCGGTGAACAGCTTTTTGAAATGCGCGTTGACCGTCGCAAACGATGCGGTGAGCCGCGCGCGGGCTTCCCTGTCCAAATTGGAAATGCCCTGACGCAGTCGCGCGATTGCGCCCTGCAAGTCGTCGCGCTCCGAGGCAAGGCTCAAATGCTGCGCTTCCACGTCCTGCAATTCTTCTTCGGCCCGCAGGTTCACGCCGCCAAGCCGGTCGCGGCTTTCGTTCAGCTTCTGCAACTCGACATCGACGGTCGCGGCATCGGCGGTGCCGTCCTCGGTTTTCAATACTTCATTGATGCGCGCGGGATCGGGCGAGCCGCCGAGCGCTTCGGTGGTATCGCGGACGAGGCTGGAGCGGCGCTCGCGCGCGGCCTCTAGCCGAGCCTCGGCGCGGGCGGATTCTTCGCGCGATGACGACAAAGTATCCTGCGCGGCACGGCCTGCGCGCTCGGCATCGGCAAGCGCCTTTTCAGCTTCGGCAAGGCGGTCACCGGCGGCCTTGCGCGCTTCCTCCGCCTTGCTGATTTCGGTGAGCAGGCCGGAGCGCTGCGAAGTGAAAGTCTTCGGCGCTTCCTGCAATCCGGCGCGTTCTTTCTTCGTTTCGGCGAGACGCTCTTCGATTGCTTTCAGGCGGACGGCGGCACCTTCCTCGCGCTCACGCCAGGCAGCGCGCTCGGAGCTGATCGTGGTCAGCCGGTTGGCGCGGGCGGTGCGCTCACGCTCGATGCCTTCGACCTCGGCACGGGCGGCGGCGAGGGCGGAGCGGTCCTGACCGAGCTGGGTCTTGATGTTTTCCAGCTTGCTCTCGAGCTGTTTCGACTCCGGCAGCACCTTCCGTGCTTTTCCGGCTTCCGTGAGAACAAGCGACGCCTCATCGCGCGCCTTGAACAGATGCGTGCGCGCTTCGGCGACGGCTGATAGGCGCGTGAGCCGTTCGCCGGAATCGCGTTCGGCCTGTGCCAGTGCTTCGCGGGCGTTGTTGAATGCGATCTGCGCCGCGCGCCAGTCGTTGCGCGCTTCGGTCTCGCTGGCCTCGGCGGCTTTGGCTTCCTTTTCGGCTTTTTCCACGGCTTCGGTGAGTTTCTTCACCTGCATCCGGGCCGCACCCGTCTCGCGGTCAAGCTCATTGAGCCGGTTGCGCGAGGCGAGACGTTTTGCGGCGGCAGTCGGCGCTTCGGCGGTGACAGTGAAGCCGTCCCAGCGCCACAGGTCGCCTTCCCTGGAGACAAGCCGCTGGCCGGGCGTGAGTTTCGCCGCGAGTTTCTTGCCTTCGGCGCGGGAGACGATGCCGACCTGCGCGATGCGGCGGGCGAGGACGGCGGGCGCTTTCACATGCTGCGAGAGCGGCGAAGCGCCTTGCGGCAGCGAAGCATCGCCGGACGAATTCGCGCCGGCCCAGTGCATCGGGGCGGCGGAGTCGGTCGGCGCGTCGAGATCGTCGCCGAGTGCCGCGCCGAGTGCCGCTTCAAAACCGGCATCCACCTTGATCGCATCGACAACCGGCGGCCAGAGTTTTTTCTCCGCTACATCGAGCATTTTCGCGAGGGTGCGGGCTTCCGTCTCAAGGCGGTGCAATTGCGATTCCGCCTGCGCGAGCGGACGGCGGGCAACATCGAGCGCCTGGGCGGCGGCGGACCGCGCGGCTTCGGCACGCAGCGTGCGGCCGTCGGCGGCGCCCAGCGACTCCTGTGCCTTCGTGCTCGCCGCGGCAAAAGGTTTTGCCTCGACATTCGCGCCCCCTTCGAGCGCTTTTTTCTCGCGGTCGATCTCGGCGATTTCCGCTGCAACGCGCGACATGCGCGCGGTGGCTTCGGAAACCGCCTGCTCGATCTGGTCGTTCTTGGCGGCGAATTCGGCAAGCGCCCCGGTGGCATGGGCGAATTCATGCTCGGTTTTCGCGAGTACCGCCTCGGCCTTCGCAAGGCGCTCGCGGGCGATCTTTCCGCCGCTTTCGCTCTGCTTGGTATCGGCGTTGATCGAGGTTTCCTCGCGATCAAGCCGCGTCAGCACTTCGGTCGCGTCCTTCGCGAGCGAGCGTTCGCGCTCGATGTCCTGCGTGAGCTGGGCGATGCGGCGTTCCAGCTCGTCCACGCGGTCGCGGGCGCGTTGCTCTTCCTTGTCCAGGTCCGTGCGGGCGAGCATCAAACGCTGGAGTGCGGCGGCGGCTTTCGCTTCTTCCCCGCGCAGCGGTGTCATTTTCTCCGCGGCCGCGGTGCGGGCGCGGTTCGTCTCGCCGTGGGTCTTGGTGCGGTCGGCGACCGCCCGCACGGCAAGATCGAGCGCACGTTCCGCCTCGGAAACGGCGGTTTCGGCCTCACGCCAGCGCAGCGCGGCAAGGATCGCCTGCTGCTTGCGGATTTCAGAGGACAAGGTCTTGTAACGCGCCGCCTGCCGCGCCTGCCGCTTGAGCCCGTCCACCTGGCCCGCGATCTGCGTAATCACGTCCTCGACGCGCTGCAAATTATGTTCGGCGGCCTTCAGGCGATTTTCCGCCTCATGGCGGCGCGCGTGCAGTCCCGCGATACCGGCGGCTTCTTCCAGAATGCGGCGGCGCTGTTCCGGCTTCGCATTGATGATTTCGCCGATCTGGCCCTGACGGACCAGCGCGGGCGAACGCGCGCCCGATGAAGCATCGGCGAACAGCAACTGCACATCGCGCGCGCGCACTTCGCGGCCGTTGATCCGGTAAGCCGATCCCGCCTCGCGCTCAATGCGGCGCGAGACCTCGATGATTTCCTCGGAGCTGAGCGCCGCCGGAGCCTTCTTGTCGCTGTTGTCGATGGTGAGAATGACTTCCGCGTTGTTGCGCGCCGGCCGCGCGCTCGAGCCGGAGAAAATCACGTCATCCATGCTCGGTGCCCGCATCGACTTGTGCGAGCTTTCGCCCATCACCCAGCGCAGCGCTTCGACGACATTCGACTTGCCGCAGCCATTCGGCCCGACGATGCCGGTCAGACCCGGCTCGATCAGGAATTCGGACGACTCGACGAAGGACTTGAACCCGATCAGCCGAATGCGGGTGAATTGCATACTATGGGTACCTAATGCGCCTCACGCGCCCGCGCGTCTGGCGGCGCGATTCGCGAATAAAGAAGATGCTTCGCGGCCAAACCGCCCGCAAGCCCATGGAAGCTGTTGTCCCATAGGCATTTTCAGGCGGATTTGCGGCGCTCACTTGATGAGCGGGTCGATCAGCTTGGAGAATTCCGTGACGGGGATGGCCCCCTCGAATTTCTTCTCGTTGATGAAGAAAGTGGGCGTGGATTCCACCCCGAATTTTTCCACCCCGCGCTTCGCCACATTCTCGATCTCGCCGGCGAGGTTTCCGTCCTCCAGGCATTTCTCGAAAGCCTGCTGGCTCATGCCGGCCTGCTTGGCGATGCGCAGGAAGCCGTTATAGGGATCGTTGCGCCACTGGTTCTGCTGCTCGAACAGCGCATTGATGAAGGGGAAGTAGCGGTCGCCCGCGCAGCGCGCGAGCATGAAACCGCTGATCGAGACCTTGGCCGGCTGCGTCGGGAACTCGCGGAAGATCAGCTTCACCTTGCCGGTGTCGATATATTTCTCTTTCAGCGCCGGATAGCTTTCGACATGGAAGGTCGCGCAATGCGGGCAGGTGATCGAGGCATATTCCACGATGGTCACCGGCGCTTTCGGGTCGCCGATCATTTTGTCGCCGAGCGGGCCGGCCGTGTGCAGTTCGGCGAGCGAGAAGCGGCCGGGTCCGGCGTCGCGCTTCGCATAATAAATGCCGATGCCGATCACGGCGGCAAGTACGATCGCGCCAATGCCGAGCAGCGATTTGTTGCCGCCGAACAGGTTTTTGTTCAGGCCGATTGCGTCATCTTTCTTCGCCAAGATTGGACTCCATCGCGAAATTCGATTGTTGGAACCGCAATACCCGTTTCAAAAGGTGGCAAGGGTGCGGCGGGCCGTTCAATTGCGGGTCACTCTTGCGCGTTCCGGCTGTTTCGCACAAGCGCTCCGAGCCTTGCTAACGCGGATTTGAGGCGTTCGTCCTCGAATTCGCCCAGCCCCTTCTCGATTTTGGCGATGGATTCGGGCGAGGGCTCGAGCGGCAAGGAGACGGGTTTTGCGCGCGGCGTCACCGGCCCTTGCCGGATGGCGATGCGGCCCACGCAGCGCCAGCCGAAATACCGGTTCACCCGCTCGATCAGCACCGGCGCCTGATATTGCAGGTCGAGCGCGTAGGCGCCTTCCACTCTTATGGTCAGCGTGCCTTCTGAATCAGGATCATCGCGGCGCGGCCAGACCAGCCGCATCGGCTCGGAGTGGTTTGCGAGTTCTGGCCCGACAATATCCTCCCAGTGCGTGACGATCTCGATCGCGGCGAAGCCCTGCCGGGCGAAAGCCTGGTTCAGGCAATCCCCAACGAGATCGGCCAGCGGCCGGGTTTTCCTGTACTTTGGCTTGTTCATGCGCGAGCACTCTGTCAGGCAGGATGCGATGACGCTAGCAGGCGGAAGCAACTTAAAAAAGAATTTTGCCCGCGCTGTGAAGAGGGCGGAAACCGAGCCGCCTTCCGCCGCCTTGTTGCTCGCTTGGTACGACGAGAGCCGCCGCGAATTTCCCTGGCGCGCGAAAGCAGGACGCCGGATGGAGCCCTATCAGGTGTGGCTCTCCGAGATCATGTTGCAGCAGACGCGGGTGGAAACGGTCGAGCGCTATTTCGTGCGTTTTCTGGAGCGGTTTCCCACGGTGGAGATGCTTGCCTCCGCGAAGCTCGATAGCGTGCTGAAATTGTGGGCCGGTCTTGGTTATTACGCGCGGGCGCGAAACCTTCATGCTTGCGCCAAGGAAGTTGTCACGCGGTTCGGTGGAAAGTTTCCGCAGGACGAGCAAGAATTGCGCTCGCTGCCAGGCATCGGCGCTTATACATCGGCGGCCATTGTCTCGATCGCTTTCGACAAAAAGGCGACGCCGGTGGACGGCAATATCGAGCGCGTGGTGGCGCGGCTGTTCACCTTGGAAACGCCGTTGCCGAAATCCAAGCCTGAACTGTTCGCGCTCACAGCTTCTCTGACGCCGGAAATGCGAGCGGGCGACTTCGCGCAGGCGATGATGGATCTGGGCAGTCTCGTCTGCACGCCGAAGCGTCCGGATTGTCCGCGCTGCCCGTTTGTTTTTTCGTGCAAGGCCTACAAACAAGGCAATGCGGAAACATTTCCGCGCAAGGCCGCGAAGACGGAAGGCAAACTGCGCAAGGGAGCAGCCTTTTTCGTCCGGCGCGCCGATGGCGCGGTGCTGTTACGGAAGCGGCCCTTGAAGGGATTGCTCGGCGGCATGACCGAAGTGCCGGGGACGGATTGGGCGCAGGATTTCCAAATCGAAGAAGTGCTTTCACAAGCGCCCTTGCGGCTGAGATGGCGAAAGCTTCCCGGCCGCGTGCGCCATGTGTTCACGCATTTTCCGCTCGAACTCGCCGTCTTTGCCGCCACGGTCCCCAAAAATACCCACGCGCCCAAGGGCATGCGCTTCGTGCCGCTGAAAAAACTCGACGCAGAGGCGCTGCCGACCCTGATGCGCAAGGTGGTCAGTCACGCCCTGGAAAAAACCCACGGCTCTTCCTGATTTGAGAATTGCCCGCGATCCGCTAGAAAAATCCAAACAATCAAAGGGAGGAAGCCTTGAGCATTACCCGTTTCGAGACCAATGCGCGCATGAGCCAGACGGTCGTTCATGGAAATACCGTTTATCTCGCCGGTCAGGTCGCCCAGAAGACCGCGGGAAAGAGCGTCACCGAACAGGCTGGCGAAATCCTGAGCATCATCGACAGGCTTCTGGCTTCCGCCGGTACAGACAAGTCGAAGCTGCTTCAGGCGCAGATTTACCTGACCGACATCGCCACCTTCGCGGAAATGAACAAGGTCTGGGAGGCATGGGTAACGCCGGGCCAGACACCGGCCCGCGCGACCATCGAATGCAATCTCGCCGCGCCGCAATACAACGTCGAGGTCATGGTTGTCGCCGCGAAGTAACCGCGCTGCGCTGACCCGCGCGGATTTGCTCCAGAGATTCTCGGCTTAAACCGGCTTTACCCGTCGCAAACGGAAAAAGCTGCGGTACACTGAACGCGCGCGGCGATGGGGCCGCGCGTGAGTCGTGTCTCGGGGCCGCATGCCGCATCATTCGCCGCTGATTGCGACGGTCACAGCCGGCTTTGTGCTGGCGTTTTTGCTCGGCGCGCTGGCTAACCGGCTGCGGATTCCGACGCTCGTCGGCTACATGGTGGCGGGCATCGTGGTCGGCCCGTTCACGCCGGGCTTTGTGGCCGACCAGCAGATCGCCAGCGAACTCGCCGAAATCGGGGTCGTGTTGCTGATGTTCGGCGTCGGCCTGCATTTTTCCTTCAAGGATCTGCTGCTCGTCAAAAAGATCGCCATTCCGGGCGCGGCCGCGCAGATGGCGGTGGCGACGCTGATCGGCATGTTGTTCGCCCGCATCGCGGGCTGGCCGGCCGGCGCCGGCATCGTGTTCGGGCTGTCGCTTTCGGTCGCCAGTACCGTGGTGCTGGTGCGCGCCTTGCAGGAACACCGGCTGATGGAAACCGAGCGCGGCCATATCGCGCTCGGCTGGCTCGTCGTTCAGGATCTCGCGATGGTGCTGGCCCTGGTGCTGGTGCCGGCACTCGCTGCACTTGGGGGAGACCGCGTTGAGCCGGGCGCGCCAACTTCCACCGTGGCGATGCGGGATATTCTCTCTGTGATGGGCATCACGATCGGCAAGGTGCTCGCCTTCGCCGCGTTGATGCTGCTGGTTGGCCGCCGTTTCATTCCGTGGATTCTGCATTACATCGCGCATACCGGTTCGCGCGAATTGTTCCGGCTGGCGGTGCTCGCCATCGCGCTCGGCGTCGCCTACAGCGCCTCTCAGCTCTTCGGGATTTCGCTGGCGCTCGGCGCTTTTTTCGCCGGCACGATGCTGCACGAGTCTCCGCTCTCCCAACGCGCGGCGGAGGAATCGCTGCCGCTGCGCGATGCCTTCGCGGTGCTGTTCTTCGTTTCGGTCGGCATGTTGTTCGATCCCTCGATCATCATGCGGCAGCCGCTTCTGTTCGTCGGCGTGCTGCTGATCGTCCTCGTCGTGAACCCGGCGTCGGCTTATTTCATCGTGACGATGTTCAAGCGATCGAGGCACACGGCGCTGACGATCGCCGCGAGCCTCGCGCAGATCGGTGAGTTTTCCTTCATCCTGACCGGCATCGGTGTGGTTCTCGGCCTGTTGCAGCAGGATGCACGCGATCTCATTCTTGCCGTGGCGATTGTTTCGATTTTCGCCAATCCGCTCCTGTTCCGGCAGCTTGAAAAAATGCGCCCGCGCAAGGCTGAGAAGCCCGCCGCCGTTCCGGAGCCGCAGGCGGTGGAAGAGGCCGAGGTAGTTGAATTGATACCGACCAAGCTCAACGATCACGCGGTGATCGTGGGCTATGGCCGCGTCGGCGGCGTGGTCGGCGAGGGGCTGCTGAAGGAAGACCATCCGTTTCTGGTGATCGAGGAACGGGTGGAAACGGTCGAGGCGCTGCGCAAGCGCAAGATCGAAGTGATCGTATCCAACGCCGTGCAGCCGGAGACGCTCGCAGCCGCCAACATCGCGGGCGCGCGCTGGCTGTTCGTGGCGATCCCCGACGGCTTTGAAGCGGGTCAGGTGGTGGTGCAGGCGCGCAAACTCAATCCCGATCTTGCGATCATCGCGCGCGCGCATTCCGATGCCGAGGTCGAGCATCTCACCAATATGGGCGCCAGCCTCACCATCATGGGCGAACGCGAAATCGCGATGGGCATGCTGGAATTCGCGCTGGGGCGGCCGCATGTGGCGGCCGGCGAACACAACGACCGCACGCCGCCCGCGCTCGGCGGAAGCTCGATCAAAACCTGATCGAGAGGCCCGCCCGCACCGTCAAGAGGTCAATGCTGCTCGCAAGCGGCACCGTGCCGGTCGAGAGCGAGAAAATATCGGCGCCGATATGCGTGTGGATCACTTCGGCTCTTAAAGTCCAGACCGGCGCAATCTGATATTCGATGCCGCCGCCGATGGACCAGCCGGTGAGAAAAGCGGAATCCTGAAAATACTGCGTGCTGCCGAGTGCGCTGAAAATTATACTGCCGGAAGTTTTCGCGCCCACCAGCCCGGCCGTTCCGTACAGCAGCGCATCCCCGATCGCGATTCCCGCGCGTGCGCGCAGCGAGGCCGTCCAGTCCACGTCGGTCACGAGGTTACCGCTGACCGCGCCGAACGGCGCGATGGTGCCGGAAAAAGAAGCCGACGCGCTGCTCTGGTAGCGCGACCAGTCCGCTTCCCAGCCCCACACAAGAAAGCCTAGTTGGAAATTTTGTCCGCCGACGAAGCCGAAATGGACATTGTTGTCGGAAATGCCGCCGATCGTGCCGGGTGCGGCGATACCCGCGGCCGCGAGGTCGCTGCCCTCAAGCCGCATCTCGCTCCGCACATAGCCCGCGGTCATGCCGAGATAGAAACCGTTCCAGTTCGGAATCGCCTGCGCGGCGGCTGGCGATGTGACGAACAGCGAGAGAAATCCGCCGAGGACCGCAGCCGCGCGTTTCAGAAGGATTGAAAACATGCGGCGCTCAAAGCGCCGCCATCTCGGCGCGGACGATGCTGCGGAGCGCATCGATGGGCTTGCGTCCGCCTTTGTCCTCGAAGTGCCAGTAGGTCCAGCCGTTGCAGGCTTCCATTCCCTGCGCGATTGCGCCGATGCGGTGGATGGACCCGGCATGGGATTCCTTGCCGTTCTTGAAGGAGAGCATTCCGTCGGCGCGGACCAATGCTTTGATGCGGCCCTTTGCGTCGGTGAGTTTCGCTCCGGCTTTGATGAGCCCTTTTTCGAGCAGCGCGTTGAACGGCACGCGCGGCGCTTCCCGCGCAGTCATGAACGGCACCAGTGTGGCTTCCGGCAGCGGCTCGATGGCCTTGATGCGCTTCATCGCGCCGTCGGCATATTTCTTCTCGCGCTCGATGCCGATGAAATGCCGTCCGAGATATTTTGCCGTGGCACCCGTGGTGCCGGTGCCGAAGAAAGGATCGAGCACGACGTCGCCTGGTTTCGACGAGGACAGAATCGCGCGCGCAAGCAGCGCTTGTGGTTTTTGCGTCGGATGCAGCTTGCGGCCTGAGCCGTCCTTCAGGCGTTCCTCGCCAGTGCAGAGCGGGATCGTCCAGTCCGAACGCATCTGCACGTCTTCGTTGCCTGCCTTCAGCGCTTCGTAATTGAAAGTGTATTTTGTACTCTGGTCGCGCGCGGCCCAGATCATCGTTTCATGCGCATTGGTGAAACGGCGGCCGCGGA
>CAZUJE010000053.1:12060-18208 GCA_964620215.1 uncultured Hyphomicrobiales bacterium | reverse complement strand
ATAAGCGATCAGCGAGAAACTCGCAGCCGCGATCATCACCGGCACGATGGCCAAACCATCAAGCCCGTCGGTGAGGTTCACTGCGTTGCCCGCGCCCACGATCACGAACGCGCCGATGATGACGAACAGCCAGCCGAGATTGATGACCATGTCCTTGAAGAACGGGAACACCAGCGAACTGCCGAGCGGCCCGCGCGCGATCTGGATCATCGCGATCACGGCGACGGCGGCGATGACGGTTTCAATCGCAAGACGCATCCTGCCGGAAAATCCGTTATAGGCCGCCGACTTCGTCACCTTCAGATAGTCGTCATAGAGTCCGATCGCGCCGAAGCCGAGCGTGACGAACAAAACGACCCACACATACATATTGGCAAGATTCGCCCACAGCAGCGTCGAAACGACCAGCCCCGACAAAATCATCAGCCCGCCCATCGTCGGCGTGCCTTTTTTTGTGATGAGATGCGACTGCGGTCCGTCTTCGCGGATCGGCTGGCCCTTGCCCTGCGAGAGCCGGAGCTTCTCGATAATCATTGGGCCGAACAGGAATACGAACAGCAGCGCCGTGATGACCGCGCCGCCGGTGCGGAAGGTGATGTAACGGAAGACGTTGAGCACGCCGAGCGTGTCGGAAAACTGCGAAAGCCAGTAAAGCACGGAGACTCCTTCAGACCGTTACATTCGCGGCCGGCACAACAAACCGCTCCGTGAGCGATTTGGCGAGCAGGCCCATGCGGCTTGCGTTTGAACCTTTGACCATCACGGCGTCGCCGGACCGCAACGCCGCTATCAACTCCGATTCTAGCGCTTCCGCCGTTTCCGCATAGCCGCCCCGTTGCGGGGCAGGCAAGGCGTTCCAAAGTTCATGCATCAGGGGGCCGGCGCAATAGATCAGATCGATTCCAGCCTTTGCGACCGGGTCCGCCAATGAACGGTGCAGGGATGCCGCTTCCTCGCCAAGCTCGCGCATGTCGCCGAGCACGGCAATGCGCCGCCCTTCATCGCCCACCGGCGCGTTTCCGAGCACTTCGAGCGCCGCGCGCATGGAGGCGGGATTGGCGTTGTAGCTTTCGTCGATCAGAAGCGCCGTTCCCTGACCGATCGCCAGCTTGATCCGCCGTCCGCGTCCGGGCGGCGGCACCAGTTCATTGAGTGCCAGCGCCGAAATCGCGAAGTCCGCCCCCGCGAGTTTTGCCGCCGCCAGCACAGCCAGGCTGTTCATTACAACATGCTTGCCTGGCATGCTGATTTTATAAGTGACTTCCTCGCCGAGAATATTCGCATGGACCGTGGAGAGGTCGGGCTTGAGGGCCGTGTCGAGCAGCGCGGCTTCGAAATTCTTGCCGCTACCGAAACCGACGACTTTGAGATTTTTCGCCCGCGCTTTTTCGGAAAGTCTTTTGAAATGCGGATTGTCGCCGGGCAGTATCGCAACGCCGTCTTTCTCCATGCCTTCGAAAATTTCCGCCTTGGCGTCGGCGATTGCTTCCACATTCTTGAAATATTCGAGATGCACCGCCTCGACCGTGGTGATGATCGAAATATGCGGCTGCACCAGTTTGGAAAGCGGCGTGATTTCACCAGCGTGGTTCATGCCTATTTCAAAAATTCCGTATTTGGCCTGCCGCGGCAGCCGCGCCAGCGTCAGCGGCACGCCCCAGTGATTGTTGAACGAGGCGACCGATGCGTGCGTCTCGCCCTGCTTGAACAACACAAGCAACAGCGCTTCTTTCGTTCCCGTCTTCCCCGCCGAGCCGGTGACCGCGATGATCTTCGCGCGCGAACGCTTTCGCGCCGCCTTCGCCAGATCGCGCAGCGCGCCGAGTACATCGTTGACGACAAGCAGCGGGCCGTTCTTCGGAACTGAATCGAGTTTCGCTTTGGCGACGACCGAAAGCGCCGCGTTTTTCTTCTGTACGTCGCCGATGAAATCGTGGCCGTCGTGGCGGTCGCCCTTGATCGCGAAAAAAACGTCCTCAGGCCCGCAAGTGCGGCTGTCGATGGAAACGCCCGCGATTTCCTCGCGGCCACGGCCAACGAGTTCTCCACCCGCCGCCGCCGCGATTTCGCTGACCGTCCAGAGCGAATTCATTATTTCCTCAAGGCAGCGCGCACTTCGTCGTGGTCTGAGAAAGGCAGAACCCGGTCGCCGATAATCTGGCCGGTTTCATGGCCCTTCCCCGCCACGAGTAGCACATCGCCCTGTTTCAGTTCAGCGACGGCAATGCGAATTGCCTGCGCGCGGTTGCCGATTTCCACAGCGCCCTTGGCCGCTTCCATGATGGCGGCTCGGATTTTGACGGCATCCTCGGTGCGCGGGTTGTCGTCGGTGACAATCGTATGATCGGCGTTCTTCACCGCCACCGCGCCCATCAAGGGCCGTTTACCCGGGTCGCGGTCGCCGCCGGCGCCGAACACGACGACCAGCCGCTTTGCATAAGGACGCAGCGCCTGAAGCGCATTCAGGAGCGCATCCGGCGTATGCGCGTAGTCGACAAAAATCCGCGCGCCGTTTTTCTCGCCGACCATCTCCAGCCGCCCAGTGGCACCTTTCAGATGTTCGATGCCCGACAGCGCATCGGCGGTCTTCGCACCCGTCGCGATTGCAAGCCCGGCGGCGACCAGCGCGTTCGACGCCTGAAAGTCGCCCACCAGCGGAAGTTTCACGCGATGATCTTTTCCATCCGCGCGAACGATGAGCACTTTGCCGAAACCATCGCGCTCGCTGCCGACAAGTTTCAGCGCGTCGCCCTTCTTGCCGACGCCGATCAGACGCAAGCCGCGCTTTTGTGCGATGGCGAAAATGATCTGCGCCTCAACGCTGTCCGCATTCACGACCGCCGTGGAATCTTTTGGAAGCAGCGTATCGAACAGCCGCAGCTTGGCCTCGCGATAGGCTTCGAGCGTCTTGTGATAGTCGAGATGATCGCGCGTGAGATTTGTAAAGGCCGCCGCCTTCAGCTTCACGCCATCAAGACGCTTCTGCTCAAGACCATGCGACGACGCTTCCATCGCGAGATGCGTAACGCCTTCGCCGGCAAGTTCATCGAGCAGTTTGTGCAATTCGACCGGATCGGGCGTCGTAAGGCTCCCCTTCACTTCGCCGGAAGGTTTCGTCACGCCGAGCGTGCCCACACTCGCGGCTTTCTTTCCAAGCACCGTCCAGATTTGCCGCGCGAATGACGCAACGGAAGTTTTTCCGTTCGTTCCTGTTATAGCCACAACATATTCCGGCTGGCGCGGGAAAATTTTTGCCGCGGCATTCGCCAGCAGCGCGCGCGCATCCTTCACCCGCGCATAAAAAACCTTGTCCGAAAGTCCGAAAGGCCGCTCGCCTTCGCCCGCGATGGCCACAGCGCCGCGCGAAGCGGCATCCGAAACAAAGCGCATCCCGTCCGCGCCGCTGCCGGAAATCGCGACAAACAGATCACCCGCTTTCACCTTGCGGCTGTCGGCGGAAATGCCGCGCACGGGAAGCGCAGGCGCGCCCGCGCCTTCCGTTCCGAGGAGTGCTTTAAGATCGGCCTCGGCCATTCGCGATTCCAGGTTGTTCAGATCAGTTGGCGGCCTGCCGCCCCGGCGTCAATAGCCGGTCCGCCACGGGCAGATCCTGCCTCGGCTTGAGCCCCAAAAGCGGCGCGATGCGGGCGATGATCTTGCCCGCGACCGGCACCGCGTTATGCCCGGAAGTCGCCTGACCCTTGGACTCGGGCGTCGGCTGCGGCTCGTCGAGCATCACGAGCAGAAGATAGCGCGGCTTGTCGGCCGGAAACACGCCCATGAACGAGGTGAGTACCTTGTTCTTGACGTACTTGCCCTTCTCCACTTTTTCCGACGTGCCGGTCTTGCCGCCGACATAAAAGCCTTCGACCTCGGCGCGCTTGGCGGTGCCCTGCTCCACGTTAAGCCGCATCAGGTAACGCATCTTGTCGCTGGTCTCGGGCTTGATGACCTGCTGCGCGAGATATTTCGCGTCCTGTTCCGAGCGTTTCAAAAAAGTCGGCGGGATCAGCTTGCCGCCATTCACCAGCGCGGCCGTCGCCATCGCCGCCTGCAATGGCGCGACGGAAAGGCCGTGGCCGAAGGCAATCGTCACCGTGGACAATTCGCTCCAGTGTTTCGGCACCAGCGGATCGGTGCCTTCCGGCAATTCGGTGCGAAGCCGGTCGAGCTGGCCCATTTTTTTCAGGAACGATTTATGCCCTTCGACTCCGACCGCGAGCGCCATCTTCGCGCTGCCGATATTCGACGAGTGAATGAATATTTCCGGCACGGTAAGCGCGCGGCGCTGCGGATGAAAATCGTCAATCGTGAACGTGCCGTATTTCAGCGGCTCGCGCGCATTGAAAATCGACTGCAAGGTCGCATTGCCGGAATCGAGCGCCATCGCGAGCGTAAGCGCTTTGAAGGTGGAGCCCATCTCGAACGCGCCTGAAACCATACGGTTGAGCTGGTTGTTTTCCAGCTTGCCCGGCTTGTTCGGATCGAAATCCGGCAGCGAACCCATCGCCACCACTTCTCCGGTGTTCACGTCGAGCACGACGCCGGCGGCGGCGAGCGCCTTGAATTTTTCCTTGGCGGCGGCGAGTTCGTCACGCAGCGCATGCTGCACGGAGAAATCGAGCGACAGTTCCACCGGCTCAAGCGAGCGGCCAGTCGCGAGTCCGGCCTGATGCAGTTCCGCGAGCCCCCCGCCGTCGATCCAGCGTTCAATCCCGGCGAAGCCCGCATTGTTGATGTCCACATAACCGAGCACGTGCGCCGCCTCCGCGCCCGCCGGATAGATGCGGCGGCTCTCGCGCAGGAATCCGATGCCCGGAATTCCCTGATTGTGCAGTTCGGCTTGCTGCTTCGGCGTGATCTCACGCTTCAGCCAGACGAATCTTTTTTTGGACGAAAGCCGCGCGCGCGTCTCGGCATTGTCGAGATCGGGCAGCACCGCGGTAATCAATTCCATCGCCTCGTCGACGCCGACGCTTTTCTGGATGCGCAACGGGTTGGCGAACAGCGACGGCGTCTTGATGTCGGAAGCCAGCAGCCGCCCTCCCCGGTCGAGAATATCCGGACGCGAAGCCGACACCGCGTCGGACGCGCGCACGCGCGCGCGATTGCCGAAATAATCCTCGGGAACGAAGCCGAAGGAAATCAGCCGGCCGAAAATAACGAGATAGACTCCAAGCACGCAGAGAAAGACGAGGCCGATGCGGCCGCGCGTGATTTCCGCGCCGGAACTGCGGGGACGCAACGAGGCGTCGAGCCAGCGGCAGAAAGCGGCGCATTTCGCGAGGAAAGCTTTCATCAATTCGCTCCGCTGTTCAGCTCACGCAGGAAATTCCCGAGCGGGTCGTTCAACGGCTTCTCTTCGAGGTTTTCGATGATCTCCCCGATCGGATCGGCGGAATTTCCCCCGATCTGCTTTTGCGGCAGATTGGAAAGATCATCGATGCGCGCGACGCTGAGCGGCTTCATGTTGAGGTGGCGGGTGGCGAGATCCTGAACCCGCGCGGGCGACGCAAGCCGCGTCCACTCCGCCCGCAAGGCATTGATCTTGTCGCGCTCGGCGCGGATTTCCGCGCGCAGCTTCACGGTGCGTTGCGCTTCATAGGTGGATTCGTATTTCACCTTATAGACGACCACCGCGGCCCCGACGAGGCACAGCACCGCGAGCAAATGCAGGATACGCAGCATGTCAGCGTCCCCGCTTCGGCTGGTCGAGCGACGAATAACGCTCAAGCAGCCCGCCGAACGGATCGTCGCTGCGCGCGGCGGCTTCAGTGCGTTCGCCTGCGCGAAGCTTGGCCGAACGCGCGCGCGGATTTTCTTCGACCTCATCGTCTCCGGCTACGAGCGGCTTCTTGGTGAGCGAGGTGAAGCTTGCGGACAGCGCTTTCGTCACGGGCTGGTGGCGGGAAGGTGCCGCCGCCGGGCCGCGCGAAGCAAAGAACATTTTCACCAGCCGATCTTCCAGCGAGTGGAAGGAAATCACGGCAAGCCTGCCGCCTGGCTTCAACGCGCGCTCGGCGGCGAGCAATCCCGCCGCCACTTCCTGCAATTCCTCGTTCACCAGCATCCGCAGCGCCTGAAAACTGCGCGTGGCGGGATCGATGTCGGTTTTTTTGCCGTGGATGGCGTTGCGGACGATCTCCGC
>CAZUJE010000053.1:0-11960 GCA_964620215.1 uncultured Hyphomicrobiales bacterium | reverse complement strand
TGGCGGGATCGATGTCGGTTTTTTTGCCGTGGATGGCGTTGCGGACGATCTCCGCGAGCTCATTGGTGCGTGTGATTTTCTTTTCAGCGCGCGCCTCCACAATCGCCCGCGCGACAAAGCGCGCCTTCTTCTCTTCACCGAGCGTTGAGATCGCGCGGGAGAGATCGGCCTCGGGCCATTCGTTGACAATGTCAGCGGCGCTTAACCCCGATGATCCCATCCGCATATCGAGCGGGCCGTCGTTGCGGAATGAAAACCCGCGCTCGGCCTGGTCGAGCTGCATCGACGAGACACCGAGATCGAGCAGCACGCCGTCGAGCGGCGCGAAACCAAGATCGTTCGCCGCTTCGTCCAGCGACGAGAAGCGGTTTTCCGCCAGCACCAGCCGGCCCTTCATTTCCTGAACAAGCCCGGCGCCGCCGGTAATGGCGCTGCGGTCGCGGTCGAGGCCGAGCACCTTGCAATCGGCGGCTTCCAGCAGCACGCGCGTATGTCCACCGGCGCCAAACGTGCCGTCGAGGTAACGGCCGCCATCAACGGGTGCGAGCGCAGCGATCACTTCGCGCAGCATCACGGGCTTGTGGCGGGCCGGACTCATCATGGCACTCCGCGTCGGCCCCGGCGCGATGCTCCATCCGCCCGCAAAATCCAGATTCCGGGACGGAGCGGACATATAAAGCATGGACGGAACGCCGGCTGTGGTCAGAGCCGCGATTAACGCTTTGTGGACCTTAATAAAGCGTTGCCGTGCCTACTGCGGTTGCCTCGCGCCTCCGCCGGGAAACAGGAGACGCTGGTAAAGCCAGCCGATCCCGACCAGCACCAGCCCAAGCCCTATAAAGGAGAGCGCGCGGAACACGCCCTGCAAGCCGGCCATGTCCACCAGAAAGACCTTGCCGATGGTGAGGATCACCACCGCGGCCGAAGCGAGCCGCGCCGGTTTTGATTGCAGCCAGATTCCGGCGAGCAGCAGCACGACACCGAAGATGAGCCAGACCGCTGAGTAAGTGTAGCCCTCGGCGTCGCTTACAAAACCACGGCTGAGGATCTCGCCGTGAAACAGGGTGCGCACTTCGAGCGACAGATAGGCGAGCGCCAGCAAAACGGACGTGACGGCGGCGGTCAGGCGATAGTTCATTGGCCGGGTAGATTTCGCGACAATCGCAAGGGCTATCGCGAGCACCGCCGGCAACCCGTAGCAGAGCAAAATCAGATTGATGAAACGGCCAACCACCGGCTGTGCGGTGAACACCGGATTGAAGGCAACAAGCAATCCGAACAGCGCTGCCGCGACGGTGACGATGAAGATCAGTACCCCGGCATAATTGTGCACGATGCTTTTCGTGCGCGCGCGCACGCGCTCAAGGCCGATGCAGGCGGCGAAACCGGCGCTCACCTGCAAGCCGATCTCGACAAGGCTACTGCTCGGGCGAAGAAGATTTCCGCCGTAAGCGTAGTGCCGGATTTCCCAGAATACGAGCAACGCCGAGAACAGGACCGCAAGCGAGTCCGTCATGCGCGCAGGAAAATCGTCCGCGCGCCGCCGCAGCAGATAACCAGCGGTCCAGAAGGAAAGCGCTGGAATGCCGTAACCCCACAAGAGCCAGTTGAAAACCGGCGTGGTGCCGACATCTAATCCTACGATGCGCGGCTCCTGCATCACGCGAATGAGCACCACCGCCGCCACCGCCATGACGAGCCAGCGCAGCATCGGCAGCGGGCGTTTCTCCGCGATATAAGCGATGCCCGGCGCCATCAGCGACAGCGCGACCGTGAGCCAGCCTTTTTCCAGCGCCATGGTCAGCGCAAGCGCGAGCGCAGCAATCGTGCCGGTCGCGAATATGGCTGCGGCGGATGCAAGACCCGGCCGCGGCGCGCGTTTTATCAGAAGTTCGGTCGCAAAACCGAACAGCGCCGCAAGCAGAAGTGCGAGCGCTGCGAACGGAATCGAGCGGTCGAAGCCGCCAATGCGGTAATAAAGCGCCACCAGGATTGCGAGCGGCACGAAGATCGCGGCCCCCGCCCACCAGAGCGGCGTGATCGCCTTGCTGGAGCGGCCCTGCGCGAGAAAACCGGAGAGGCCGAACAGCGCGGAGTAAAGTCCGCCGAGCGCAAAATATTTCGTGACCGCTTCTTGCGGCAGTTCAGGCCGCGTACCGGGTAACGCGCCCGGCGGCAGCACGAGATCTTCGATGCGGGTAACCGCCGCCCAGTCGGAGATGACAAGCACGGCCATCACCGCCGCGGCGGCCACAGCACCGGCGGCGGCTTCCGTCTTCCACGCGATCCAGACCGTTGCGGCCGCGAGCAGCGTGAAGGCGGAGAGCGACAAACCATCGTGCGATCCCGTCACCACGACAGCGAAACAGGCAAAAAGATAGGCTGCGAGTGTCCCCGACGACACCCGGTCGATCTCCCCCGGCTCGCCATCGGGTCCGAACAGAAAACCGGACACGATGAACACGGCGGCCAGCACAAACCCGACAACCGCGTGCAGGAGATGCGGGATGAACACGTCCGCCTGCGGGTCGCCCAATCCCGGCAGCATCCAGAACACGCCAAACGCAGTCGCTGTGATCGCAAGCCAGCGCCACAGCCGGACGCGGGCAAGCGCGAAAGCGGCTGCCGTGACCACCGCCAGATAAATGTAGAGCGCCCAGTAGTTCGGCGTCTCAGCCGAGACAAGCATCGGCGTGACGAATCCGCCGACGACTCCAAGGCCCGCAAGCCAGGGTCCGTGCAGCAGCGCCGCCGCCAGCGTGGCAACAGCGACCGCGCCAAGCAGCACGAATGCGATCGGCGGCGGAAGGAATTGGTACAGCGCATAGGCCGCGTACACCGTCGCATAGGCGACGACCGTGCCCGCAGCAGTCAGGATGGCTGGAATGTTCGCCGCCGCGATGCCGGCAACGCCGGAAAGATTTTCCTTCCGGCGAGCCCACTCGCCGCCTGCGACCAGCGCCGCGGCAAACAGTGCGCCAAGGAAAATGCGCATCGCAGGGCCAACAAGCCCCTGCTCGATCGCGTAGCGGACAAGGAAAATTCCACCGAGCGCCAGTGCAAGCCCGCCGACCCACACGGTCCAGCGCGTGCCGAATTTTTCCTCGAAACTGATTGACGGGCCGGCTGGCTTTGAGACGGCGGCGGCCACGGGCTTTTGCTCCGGCGCTTTCGGCTGCGGCTTCGGAGCGGGTGGCGGCGTAGCCATCTCAGGCGCGCGCTCGGGAGTCGGAGCAGCTTTAGCTGTTGCAGCGCGCGGCGCACCGCCTTCCAGCGCAGCAATGCGTTGTTCCAATTCTGCGAAGCGATGTTGCGCCGACGATGTACGGAGCAAGGCAACAATGGCCATGACCGGAAAAAGCAGGACAAGAATAACCGCGAAGAAAATCAGGGATTCCATGCTGCCCATCCGTTGAGGGCGCAAACTCTATCCCTGCGCCCCGTCCCGGCGAAGTGGCCGTCCACCCCACGCACCGGAACATTTGAGCTTCGCCGCGATCCGCGCGATTGTAGCGGAGCCACTATAAGGAGAGACTTTGCCGGCCTTCCCGCCCGATTCCACACTTGTCAGCGCGCTCAGTCCCTCCCCGAATTTCGATGCAAGGGCGGGCTGCCGGCTGCCTGACATTCTTCTTCTTCATTATACGGGCATGATGACCGCCGAGGCCGCCATTGAGCGGCTGTGCGAGGACAAGGAGCCGCGCGTCTCCTGTCATTATCTTGTTCGCGAGGATGGCCGCGTCGTTCAACTCGTGGCGGAGTCCGACCGCGCCTGGCACGCGGGCATATCAAGCTGGCAGGGCGATACCGACATCAATTCCCGCTCCATCGGCATCGAGATCGCCAATCCGGGCCATGATTTCGGCTATCCGGATTTTCCAAAAGCCCAGATCGATGCCGTGATCGCGCTCTGCAAGGACATCATCGCGCGCCACAAGATCCGCGCCGACCACATTCTCGCGCATTCCGATGTGGCGCCGGGCCGCAAGATCGATCCGGGTGAGAAATTTCCGTGGGCATTGCTGCATCAGGAAGGAGTGGGCCATTTCGCCGAGCCCGCGCCAATTGAAGAAAATGCGTCTCAAAATTCCAGCGACATTTCAGCGATGCAGACGCTTCTTGCAAACTATGGATACGGAGTCGCGATCAGCGGAATCTATGACGACGGAACGAGATCGGCCGTCGAGGCGTTTCAACGTCACTTCCGGCCGTTGCTGGTCGATGGCGTTTACGATTCGTCAACCGCGCAAACGTTGACGAGACTACTCGCCACCCGCCCCGCACGCGCCGCCTGACCGCCGGCTTCGCGCCGCAATTGGAACAATCGTTCGCGCATGTGACTCCTCGCGCACGATGATTTTTCCAAAGCGATCTTTGCTGCGACAATTCGACTCGATATTTCTCGGAACCCTTTCCGATTTATTCCGGGTTCACCGCGCTTTCTGCCGCCTGTCGTCAACAGGAGAAGGAAAGCGGGGGAATGCAAATCCCAAAACTTCATATCGCGATCGCGGCTGTCGCCGTGACCGCAGCGGTAGCCTTGCCGGCTGCCGCCTCGTTCAGAACCGATCGCGATCTCGGGGCGATCGTTGACCGTCATGCCAAGGCCCACGGAATTCCCGCGGATTTTGCCCGGGCGGTCGTCATGGTCGAAAGCACCTGGAACCCGTCGCTCACGGGTGCCGCCGGTGAAGTCGGCCTCATGCAGATCAAGCATGATACAGCAAAGTACATGGGCTACGACGGAACCCGCGACGAGTTGTACGAGCCGGAAACGAACATCAAGTACGGCATGAAGTACCTCGCGGGCGCCTGGCAACTCGGCGGCGGCGACATCTGCCAGACGGTACTGCGGTATCAGGCCGGTCATGGCGCGACGCAGATGAACCCGGCCTCCGCCGCCTATTGCGGCCGCGTTCGCCGCTTTATGGGCCAAGGAAGCTAAAACGTAAGCTGAAACCTAAGCTGAAGCGCATAGCCTGCGCATAGATTCCAGCAGCCTTCACGAGAAATTCCGTCCCGGATCCGCACTACGCGGGTCCGGGACGAAACTTTTCCGGCTGATACGAAAGCCTGATCGCCGGGCGAAAGAACCGCACATACGGGCCGTTGCGAACGGTTTCGACTCCGGTAATATCCCGCCGACTTTGTTCTGGCTGGGCTCCCTGAAAATCATGAAACGTATTGTTCTCGCTTTCGCCGTTCTCGTCACGGTTTGCACTACCGCTCACGCGCAGTGCGCCGCCACCCGCGTTCCTGTCCGCGTCTATCTGATGTACGGCCTCGTCAGCGGCGTGCTGTCGAGCGGCATGGCGGACCTCGCCCGCAAGATGAACCAGATCAAGAATGTGAACGCCACGGTTCACGAGTGGGGCGAGGCCAGCTTCATCGCCGCCCGCGCTTCGTCTGAAAAGTCCGCCGTCGTTATCGGCGGCCACTCGATCGGCGCTAACTCCGCCGTGAGCGCGGCCCGCGCGACCAAGAAGCGCGTTGCCGTGCTGCTCGCCTTCGACCCCTCCTCGATGGGACCGATGGAAGCGGTGCCGCCGAATGTCAGCCGCGCGATCCTGTTCACCCAATCGGGCAACCCGTTCGGCGCCGGCGCTTTGCCTTCCGGTGGCCGGCCGCTGTCGCGCTACAACGACAATCTCGGCCATGTCGAAATCGACAAGTTTCCGAAGTACCATGCCATCTCGATGGCTGCGGTTTGCGGCATAGGCGGCGCCAACTGACAACTGTTTTCCGGAAAACAACGGCGGCCTGCGGGCCGCCGTTTTCATTTGTGGTAACTGCGTTCCACACCCGCCCTTGACGCAAAAGCCTGACGACCCCATTCCTATGGCGTCAGTCGGCTGGGCGGCCGCTGTTCGCAAGAACAGAGGAAAGTCCGGGCTCCACGGAGACACGGTGCCGGATAACGTCCGGCGAAGGCGACTTCAGGGAAAGTGCCACAGAGACCGAACCGCCTCGCAAGAGGTAAGGGTGAAAAGGTGCGGTAAGAGCGCACCGCGTTTCCGGCAACGGAGACGGCATGGCAAACCCCACCGGGAGCAAAGCCGAATAGGGATGGCGCGGGCCTGTCCTCGCGAAAGCGGGGAGAGATCCCAGTCCGGTCTTCGGACCAGTCATCCGGGTTGGCTGCTCGAGGCGGTGCGCAAGCGCCGTCCCAGAGGAATGGCCGCCGCGCGGGGAGCAATCCCCGCCATACAGAACCCGGCTTACAGGCCGGCTGATGCTGAGTGAGAGGGCTCGAAGGAGAAACACCTTCGAGCCCTCGCCATTTCTGTCAGAACCTTGCTTTACCAACCTGACAGGCCCAGCGAATTATCGTCCGCAATCGGGGTTCAGCCTGTTCGAATTTCGCTCCGTGACTAAAATATTGTGTCATCGTCCCCGTTATCCGATCGATTTTGTACACGTCGAAAACGGTATTGTCGCTGGAAGCCCAGCTAAAACCAATTTCCTTTGGATTGAAGTTAGCCGCTAACGGGCCAACGGATCTCGCGGGCCGGTGTTGGGGCGGGGAAGACGGTATAGTCTGCGCAGGATAATTGAGCGTGGCTGTGCGTTTCCCCTCATCCAGATCAATTGTAATCGGCGGATCTTCGGGACGTGGCAGGCTATTGCAAACAAGCGTAACGGAAGCGGCAAATGCCGCCACCGGGCTGAACAACGCTATTGCAATTCCCGGCAATAAAGAGCTGGCCACTTTAGCGGGTCGAAATATCCTTGCCATTGCTAACTCCCCTATTGCCCGGTCGAACAACCAATTCAGCTCTCCGCCGCTGTGATGTTGTAGTTGACCCTGTCTGTTGAGCTGCTGTTGTTGCGAATGAGCAGATAATATTTGCCGCCCGACAAATTGCGGTCAAATTGCACGGTGTTTCCGCTGCTGCTGTGCTGGTGATCGTATCGTCCGCTTCGCCGGCCCTGCTGTAACTGTTCCTCAGTGAGCAGACGGACGGTGAGATGGTGCTGGCCGGATGACTGTACCTTGAAGATGTAGCGGGCGTTACGATAGGCCTCGAAAAGTAGCTCCAACTGCTGGCCGCCGGGAATATTGTCCGAGTCATTGGTGACAACCTGCACGCCGTAGACGGAAAACTCCGTTCCGCCATGCGAGTCGCAGCCCGCGAGCGGAAATGCCGGCATCAGCGCGACCAGCGCGATGCGAAAATGCCAAAAGCGGATGCCGGGCATGTTGGCTACTCCAAAATTTTCAGCCCGTTTCCGGTTCATCGGGTTGCGATAGTTTCATGACCGGATCGGATGTGATGGTGCGGATCAGATCGACTTGCCGGTCGTGACCCGTCTTCAGGAAAATCTGACGCATCTGGGTCTTGGCGGTGTTGATGCTGATCCCGGCCTTGTCCGCGTATTCTGAAAGGTTCTTTCCGGACAGCAACGCGGACAGCAATCGTGCCTCTGCCCGCGTCAACCTATACACCTGCATGAGCAGGCGCACCGGAACGGGCTTCCGATTGTCCGGGTCGGAAAAAATTACCAGAGCAGTCGGCAACGCAGCCCCGTATCCCATCGCTTCCGACCGGAAAGGCGAGACAAGAAGCGTGAGCGGCGGGCCCGTCTCCCTTGCCAGCGAGAGCACTCCGCCGCTGCTGATTCCCTGTCCGTTGCTGGTTTTTGCCGCGTCGCCGATCAGCAGATCCAGATTCTGCTGCTGGCTGTGATCGCTCGACCGCACCCGTCCATGACTCACTGAAAGCGGCCGTCCCTTCCGCAGCACGCGCTCGGCGACATGGTTCGCAAACAACAGCCTGCCGCTCGACGCGACGAACAGCACTCCGATCGCCAGCGCGTCGATCAGCGAGAACGCGACCTGCCGCTCGCCGGCGAGGCCCGCGATACGGTGCTGAATTTGCATGGCCCGCTCGAGGTGCGGCAGGATGAATTGCGCCTTGCGGCGATCGGCTTCGTTATAAGGTTTGCCAAAGCGCGGCCGGTGAAATCCGATGCCGCCCACCAGATCGTCGCCGATGCGGACGCCGATGCCCAGGCAATGAAACCAGTCGAGCCGTTTGCAGTAGTCGTACCATTCGCTGCGGAGCAGTTCGCGATCCGACACTAGCTCTTCGCAGATGACGACTACGGATGGCCCTTTTCTGATCCCGCGCTGAAACCAGACATTCCGGTCATGATAGTGCTCGGCGTAAGCGGAGCCCGCCCATTGGTCAAAATTCGCGGTCGCCGAAAGGATCGACCGCATCTCGAGCGATTTTTCCGTGCAGGTGTGAATGATGGAGCTGTCGGCGCTGAAATGCGGCGCCATGATCCCGCTGAGATTTGCAAATCGATCCGGATCCGCGGCAGCTTCGTAAAGCTGCGCTACAAGATCGACCAGTTCGCGTTCACCACTCACATGATGCCCCGGCCAGATCACCTGCCCTAAGACAATAGCCGCTATCTCGGTGGAGCTTATCACCCTTTGGGGTGATGCAACCTGCAATAGCGCGCGTACAGTGATCCGCATTCCATTGCGAGGCCGTCATGCGGTCTCAATGCGACAAAGCCGGAGGAACCCATGAGCAAGCTCAAGCTCTTGTATATTTTGGCGGCGGCGACACTGTTTGCGGCGGTTTTTGCGACCCCGGCGTCTGCAAGCTGCACCTGCTCAGAATTGAAAGGCACCTTTTGGTGCACCTGCGTGGACAATAGCGGCCGGATGTATTGCATGTCCTGCTCCAGCCAGAGCAGCAGCAGCTGCTCGCGCGTAAGCTGCCGGTAAAGACGGGCACTTTGTGGAAGTGGTTCTGCCCTTGCGAAAGCGGGGAAAAATTCTGCCGCGCAAAACCCGGCCGAACATTGATGGAATTTTCAGCATTCGTTGGACCTCCAACAGTCTTGTTGCACCGCATAATCGAAATATATTTTTCTACAACCCGTCCGCCCAAATCCAGTCACAAATCAGAATGAGCATCCACGCGCCGATTACCGCGGTGGAGCTGCGGAATCCGGCAGGGATGGAATTTCCATGAATACCGCTTTCGTTCGGAGCGCACAGGCGCAGTCCTGTACGCTGGTTCCGATTGCGTGCGCGCTGTTGCTGATGGTTTTGATGTTTTCTCCGGCAAGCGCTGAAATTCGGCTGACGGACAAGCTGTCAAAAAATGCACAGACCGCTCCGATGACGCGGCTGGTGCAGTCCTGCGGCTGCCCATCGGATGCGCCGAAATGCGTCAACAACAACATGCGAAATAACGAAGTGATCTGCTGCTCCAGCGACGCCATTTCTTGCGTCAGCCCGAAAGCGACCTGGTGCTGCGCCAGCACCAGCGGCTGTCTCGGCGACAATGGCGGTTGCAGATGACCCGATAAAGCCGCTTCTCTTTTCATTCCCGGTCAATCCAATCTGACGGAGGAATCCATGAAGCTGAAAACTCTTTTGATAATCGTGGCGTTGTTCGCATTCGTTCTGCCGCAACTTTCGTCCGCAACGGAACAAGCTGCGCCGTCCGGCACGATGACCGTCGCATCGCTCTCACAAACCGCGCAGATCACTCGCGCTCCTTCCGTGCGAAAGGGCGAGACAAAACTCATCTGCGTGCAGCCGCCGAGCGTTTGCGGCGCCAACAGCGACTGTTCGTGCAGCCGCTGCTGCTCAAGCTGGCGCGTTTGCCAGCCGACATGCTGAAGCAGCTAGGAGATTTCGATGCGTGTCACTTCCCGCCTCGCCCTCGCCGCCGCACTGTTGGCACCAATGCTAACCATCAGCACCGAATTCGCGTTCGGGCAAGACTGGCGCGACCGCATCCATTACCCCGCGCGCGTGCGCGCGATCGCGTTTGATAACGGATCAATATCGCTGAAGAGCGCGCTCACGTTGGGCAATTGGCAGGTCTCATTTGACGGGAAGCCGGCGGTTGCGCGTTATGACGATAAGCTTCCCCAGTTTCCCAGGTCTTGCTCCGCGATCAAAGTTACAGGTCTGGTTTGTCGCAATCCCGTCGATGGTCGCAAGGGATGTTCGATGAGCATTGCCACGGACTGCGCCGTGGAAAGTAGTAGCCCTACCCTTGTCACATTCGACAGCGGCGGCGCTACTTTCACGCTCCCGCCCCCGCAACGCTTGGACTTAGAACGATGATTAGTATTCACCCGGTCGGTGCCCCCCTCCGCCTCGCCCTCGCCGTCGCGTTCTTCGCGCTGACCCATGTCACGCCCGCAGGCGCGGAGAAAGCCAGTGAAACAATCAATCTCGAATGTCCTCGCGGGGACGGATCGAAATGGATCGTCAATATCGATCTTGGCGCGGAAGAGGTCCGTTACAAGAGCGTCGACAGCAAGGGCTCCAGTACCGGCTGGCAGGGACCAACTTGGGCGATGAAGCACGCTGGCGGATGGTTTTCCTGGTACGGAGAAACCGCCAATCCGCGCAGCTATTGGATGTTGGACCGGCTCGGCGGCAGGCTTGAGATCGAGACCGGAACAGGCGGCGAATGTTGTTCCGCGCCGCCCGTAAAAATAAAATCCGCCGTGATGCGTTGTTCGCCCGTGGAATCAAAATCTTTGTGAAGACCCCGCAAGAAAAATACTGCTAAGAGAGATGAAGGCCCGGCGCCAAATCACCGGGCCTTTGTCTTGCCGGGGGGAACTTGCTCACGCGCCGCGAACTCATCGGATTTTTTCTCGGCTTCATCGGCGTGGTGATTTTCGGCACGACGCTGCCGGCAACACGCTACGCGATGCCGGCTCTGGAGCCGTTTTTAATAACAATGGGCCGCGCGGCACTCGCGTCCATCCTGGCCGCGATCTTTCTGCTGATCGCACGCCCGCCCTTCCCCACGCGCGAACAGTTGCGTGATCTTTTTCTGATCGGATTTTTGCTGGTGCTCGGCTTTCCGCTGTTCATGGCGATCGGCATGCAGACCGTGCCCGCAAGCCATGGCGGCGTCGTGCTCGGCATTCTCCCGCTCGCTACCGCCGCCGCCGCCGCATGGATCGCGAAGGAAAGGCCCAGTCCCGCTTTCTGGATCGCGGGTGTCGCCGGTGCGGCGCTCGTCATTCTGTACGCTTTGCGCCAGAGCACCCTCGACGAACTCGCAACCGGCGATCTCGCATTGCTCGGCGCGGTGCTCGCAGCCGCAACCGGTTACACTTTATCCGGCCGCCTTACCGGCTCCATGTCCGCGCCGACCGTGATCTCGTGGGCGCTGGTGCTGACTTCACCCTTGTGGATCGTGTGGACCATCGCGGTCTGGCCCGCGAACGCCGCCTCCATCCAGTGGGATGTGTGGGCCGCGTTCCTCTATGTGGCAATCTTCAGCCAGTATCTCGGATTCTTTTTCTGGAACGCGGGCCTGCATATGGGCGGCATCGCCCGCGTCGGCCAGGTCCAGTTGCTCCAGATTTTCGTCACCATCGGCGTGGCGGCATGGCTGAACAATGAGAAAATCGACGCCGAAACATTGATCTTCGCCGTGGCCGTGGTCGGCGTCGTGCTGGCCGGAATGCGGGCGCGCGTGAAACGCTAATTCTGCTATCTGTTTTATATGAAAACTCCCTGGGATTTCTGGATCGACCGCGGCGGCACCTTTACCGACGTGATCGCGCGCAAGCCGGACGGCCAACTGATCGCGCGCAAATTATTGTCGGAGAATCCCGGTGCCTATCGCGACGCCGCTGTGGCGGGCATCCGCGAGTGTCTCGGCCTCGCACCCGGCGCGCCCATTCCCGAAGACAGAATCGGCGCGGTGAAGATGGGCACCACCGTCGCCACCAACGCGCTGCTGGAGCGCAAGGGCGAGCGCACGCTGCTCATCATCACCAAGGGCTTCGCCGACGCGCTGCGGATCGCCTATCAGAACCGCCCGAAGCTGTTCGTGCGCGCCATCGTGCTGCCCGAGCTGCTCTACGAGCACGCAGTCGAAGTCGACGAGCGCATCACGGCCCAGGGCGCGGTGCTGAAGGCGCCCGATCTCGCGGCGGCCGAGCGCGATTTGCGC
>CAZUJE010000052.1:0-18236 GCA_964620215.1 uncultured Hyphomicrobiales bacterium | reverse complement strand
TTTTTTGTATTTATGCGCGACCCACGGGTTTTAACCCTCTTTTCCACCCCGGCGCTTTTCCGACCGTTTGCGGTGGCCGGGCGATTGCCGGTGGGGGTTGGCCAGAGGGTCTTCTTTGAAAACGTCGGCGGGGCCGGCGGCAAGCTCGGCGGCTGCCGTGTCGCCCGCGGCCCGTCCGATGGCTACCAGATGTTGCTCGGCACCGTCGGCACGCAGGCGCAGGGCCAGACGCTTTACAAGAAGCCGCTCTACAACTCGGTCACCGATTTCAAGCCGGTGGCGCTGCTCGCCCAGGTTCCGATCGCGCTCGTCGTGAAGAGCGACCTGCCGGTGAAAGACCTTAAGGAATTCATCGCCTACGCGCAGGCGAACCAGAAGAAGATGCAGTTCGGCTCGGCCGGTCCGGGTTCCGCTACGCATCTTGGCTGCGTGCTCCTGAACTATGTGCTGAAGCTCGACATCACGCACATTCCGTACAAGGGCACCGGTCCCGCGATGCAGGATCTGATCGGCGGCCAGATCGATTATCTCTGCGAGATCATCACCACGGCGAAGCCGCAAGTCGATGGCGGCAAGGTGAAAGCGATCGCGCTGATGAACGCCACCCGCTCGCCCGCGTTGCCGAACCTTCCGACCGCGAAGGAGCAGGGCACTGAAGGGCTTGAGGCCTATACCTGGAACGCGCTCTTCGTTCACAAGGATACGCCGGACAGCGTCATCAAGGTGCTCAACAAGGCTGCGATCGACTCGGTGACGTCGCCGGCCGTGAAGGATCGTCTCAGCGGATTGGGTGCGGAGATCGTAACTCCGGATCGTTCTTCCCCTGAATTTCTTGGCAAACTCCTGAAGGACGAAATCGCGAAGTGGGCGCCCGTCATCAAGGCGAGCGGCGTTTCGATCGACTGATGAACACGAAAAAACCGCTCCGGGTCGGGCTTGCCGGGCTCGGAGCGGTCGGACTGGCGGTAGCAAAACGGCTGGAAGCGGGTCTGGAAGGACTCACGCTTTCAGCCGTTGCCGTTCGCGATCCTGAAAAGGCGAAGCGTCATCTACCGCGTCTCGGAGGCGGCATCGCGCTTGTCCCGGCGAAAGATTTGCCCGCGCATTGCGATGTGATCGTTGAATGCCTGCCTTCATCGCTGTTCCGCGATGTGGCGCTGCCCGCCATCGACGCTGGAAAAATTTTCATGCCGCTTTCGGTCGGGCAGTTGCTCGAACATTCCGATCTGGCAGAACGCGCGAAAAAATCCGGTGCGCGCATCATTGTGCCGACCGGCGCATTGCTTGGCCTCGACGCCGTGCGCGCCGCCGCCGAGGGAAAAATTCATTCGGTGAAAATGGTGACGCGCAAGCCGCCGAAAGGACTGGAGGGCGCGCCTTATCTTGTCGCGAACAGGATTTCCATGAGCGATGTAAAAACGCCGCTGAAAGTGTTTGATGGGACCGCGCGCGAAGGAGCGAAAGGTTTTCCTGCCAATCTCAATGTCGCCGCGGCACTTAGTCTGGCGGGCGTCGGTGCGGACCAGACGCGGTTGGAGATATGGGCTGATCCCACCGTGGACCGCAACACGCACACCATCGAAGTCGATTCCGATAGCGCACGGTTCAAAATGACGATCGAGAACATTCCTTCGGAAAATCCGCGCACCGGAAAAATCACGGCGCTCAGCACCGTCGCCGCGCTGCGGGGACTGGTGTCCGCACTGAAAGTCGGAACCTAGGAAGCGTATTTGATCGTGCAGCCGTAAGGACGCGACGTCGTCGCTGATACCGGCTTGCCCTGCTTCAGTTCAGACAGAGCCTGATCGACAAAATTGCGCGCTGTCTGCAAATCTTCAAGGCGGGCGGTCGGCTTGTCGTCGATGCCGCCTTTGTAGAGCAGCATTCCGTCGCCGCTGATTACATACATATGCGGAGTCGCGGTGGCGCCATAAGCGCGGCCGGTGCCGCCCTTCGGGTCGAACAACACCGCGGTCGGTGCTGCATTGCGGTCGGCGGTGAGCTTGTTCGCCTGCTCGGGTGAAACATTTCCCTGTTCTCCCGGTGCTGATGAAATCAGTGTCAGCCAAACAACGCCGTCAGCCGTCCACTTCTTCTGCAACTCCTGCATTTTGTTGCCGCCATAGTGTTTCCGGACATACGGACACTCATGATTGGTCCATTCCAGCACGACGGTCTTGCCCTTGAAGTCGGCGAGCGAGACCTGTTTCCCGTTTGAATCGGTGAGCGAAAAACCGGGCGCCGCCGCGCCTACATCCGCTCCCGCGGCAAGGGCATTTACCGGCAGCGTGGCGGCGGCAAAGGCGGCCGTTCCGCTGACCAGAATTTCGCGCCGGTTCAGGATTGACATGGGAAGCTCCCTAAATCTGGAATTTCCGCAAGCCTAGGTTGGCGGCTGTTTCCGGGTCAAATAACAGAAACGCGATTGGCCGGTTTCCCGGTATTGCAAAGCCGTAAACCGGCTTAGCCTTTCGAGTCCGGCTGCCTGGGCGGCACTACGTCCTTGAACTCGGCAAAATCCTTCCATGCCGGTTCCGGCGTAGCTGCCCCGGCCACTGGCACGTACTTGGAAGACTCCAACAGTTGAAATTTTGGAATGTAACGCGGGCAATTCGGAAAGATTGCCGCTGCCTTGACCCGCACGATCAACTGGGCGCCCGCGCTTTGTTTCAACAGCGGATCGTCGCGTGTGACACTCGCTTCACCCTGGATTCGCAACCGGCGCGGTTTTTCAAAATCGAGAAAGAGCAGGCCAACCTGTGGATTCACGGAAATGTTGCCGAGGCTCAGAAACATTCCGTTTCCATCGTAGTCCGGAAAGGCAAGTTCGTTCGGTCCTGTCACGCGCACGAAGCCGCGGGCGCCGCCCTTGTGGTTGCAGGTCGGGCGGCCCTCTGCGTCAGCCGTTGCGAGGAAAAACAGAAAGCTGCCTTCAATAAAATTCTTGTCGCTTTCCGTGAATTCGGTTCTCGTATTGATCTGTTCCAGCCTGTCCGAAAGGCGGCGGGTGTCGAACTGATCCTGAAAGCGCCGGTTTCCTTCATGATACATGATGCTCATGGGATCATCCCTCTGGGCTGGCCGGATGTATCGGTAGTGGGATAAATTTGAACCCGAAACGTGAAAGGGGCAACGTCTTGCCGAAGGAAATCGCAATCGTCGGCGGGGGCATTTGCGGGCTTGCGCTTGCGCTCAACCTGCATTCGCGCGGGATCGCCTGCCAGGTCCATGAGCGCGTGCCGGAAGTGAAGGAATTGGGCGTCGGCATCACGCTGCTGCCCCATGCCATGCGCGAGTTCACGGCGCTCGGTATTGGCGCAAAACTGCTCGAAGCCGGGATCGAAAATCTGGAAAGCTGCTTCTTCAATCGCTTCGGCCAGCTCATCTACAAGGAGCCGCGCGGCAAGCACGCGGGCTATCAATATCCCGAAGTCGGAATCCATCGCGGCAAGCTGCATCTGATCCTGTTGCAAGCGGCGCACGAACGGCTCGGCCCCGATTGCATCTTGACCGGCCGCGAATGCACCGGTCTCGATCAGGATGAAGATGGCGTCACCCTGCATTTCCGCGAAACATCTTCGGGAAAAAACCTGCCGTCCGTGCGCGCCAGCGCGGCCATTGCCTGCGACGGCATCAACTCCGCGATCCGCAAGAAATTTTATCCCGATGACAAGGTCGCTTTCGCCGGCATCAATACCTGGCGCGGCATCACGCGCCGCAAGCCGATCCTGACTGGCAAAAGCTACATGCGCGTCGGCTCCATCCTCACTGGCAAGATCGTGATCTATCCGATCATCGATCAGGTGGACGGCGATGGAAACCAGCTCATCAACTGGATGGCGGAGATCAAGCAGGAAACCCACGGCAAGAACGACTGGAACAAATCTGGCGATCTCGCCGACTTTTTTCATCTCTATAAGGACTGGCGCTTTCCTTGGCTGGACGTCGCCGCGATGATTAAAAGCGCCGACCAGATTCTCGAATATCCGATGGTGGACAAAGACCCGGTCGGGCAATGGACATTCGGCCGGGTGACGCTCGCGGGCGACGCGGCGCATCCGATGTATCCGCGCGGCTCCAATGGCGCGGCGCAGGCGGCCATCGACGCGCGCACGCTCGCCGATCTGTTGGCGAAACACGGCGACCCGCGCGCCGCGCTCGCCGAATATGAAAATTCACGCCGCGAAGTGACAGCGAAGATCGTGCGCACCAACCGCGATCACCCGCCGGATTTCATCAATATCAAGGTGGAGGAACTGGTCGGCGATCGCCCGTTCGACAATCTGGATAAATACATCACACAGGATGAATTGCGGGCGCTTTCGGAGAATTACAAAAAGATCGCCGGATTTTCCACGGCCGATGTCGGCAGCGGGCGGAATTGAAATTCATGACGCCCCTGCGTGTGATGGTGTTTCCGGGGATGCAGAATCTTCCCCTGTTCTCGGCGTTGTCGAAAGGCTTCTTCGAAAAACGCGGGCTGAAGATTGAGCTTCTGCTTGCCCCCAATTCCGTCGATCTCCGCGAAGGCCTGGCGGCGGGAAAACACCAGATCGCCCATGCCGCATCCGATAATTTTGTCGCGATGGCCGAGGGCGGCGCTGACATCGCCATCGTCATGGGCGGGGATCATGCGGCCAACGCGCTGTTCGTTCAGCCGGAAATCAACTCAGTCGCGGAACTGAAGGGCAAAACCGTTATCGTGGATGCGCCGGACACCGCCTATGCGCTGGTGCTTTATAAGATGCTGGCGCTTCATGGATTGAAGCGAGGCGATTACGAAATCAAGCCGATGGGCGCCACCGCCGCGCGTGTCGGCGCGCTATTGAATGAAAAATCGCTTGCGGCCACGATTTTGAATCCGCCCTTCACGCTCACTGCCGAGCGCGGCGGGCTGAAAAATCTCGGCTCGGCGCGGGAAGCGCTCGGCCCATATCTCGCGAGTGCCGGCGCGATCATGCGGCAATGGGGCAAGGAAAATTCCGAAACGGTGGTCCGTTACATTCAGGCCTGTGTCGAAGGTCTGCGTTGGTCGCTCGATCCCGCCAACAGGGCCGAAGTGGCCGCGCTGCTCGCCGAGCGCATGAAACTGCCGCGCGACGTCGCCTCGGACACCTGCAAACTCGCCACTGATCCCGCGCTTGCCTATTTCGCAAAGGACGCGGCGTTCGATCTGGAAGGTTTCCGCAATGTCCTGAAGCTGCGTGCGGAAATCGAAGGGCAGTGGGGCGGCAAGCCGCCCGCGCCGGAAAAATATCTCGATCTCAGTTATTACAAGCGCGCGCTGGAAACGATGTAGGAATTATCTGGCGGTTTCCTGCGTGATGATTTTTCGTCCCATCATGTAGGCGCGTGCGTCGCTCACCGCGTCGACCGCGATCAGTTTTCCGCCCTTGCGGTATTCGACCGAGAAATGCCCCGACGCCGGATCGCCCTTGATCTCCGCGCTGTCATGCCCGTCCGAGAGTCCGGCGCTCTGGAATTTCACGTCATACTGGTCCGACCAGAACCACGGCACGGGGTCGTAGCTTTCCCGCTTGCCGAGAATGTTGTTGGCGGCGGCCTTCGCCTGGTCGAAAGCATTCTGCACGCATTCAAGCCGGATTTTTCCGCCGAAGCGTTTGCTCGGAAACCGCGCGCAGTCGCCGATGGCCAGAATATCCGGGTCGTTCGTGCGCTGGAATTCATCCACGAGGATTCCGTTCTCGCAGACAATACCGGAAGCCAGCGCCAGATCCTCGTTTGGCGCGGCCCCCGTCGCGTTCAGCACGAGGTCAGCAGCAACCGCCTCGCCATTCGTCATCCAGACGAGGCAATTGTCCTTGCCCTGTTCGATCGACCGCAGCCGCCATGCCAGCCGCACATCCACTCCATGACTTCTGTGCAGCCGCTCGTAAAAATCCGAAACGGGTTTTGACGTAACGCGCTTCAGCAGCCGCTCCTCCGCTTCGATCACGGTCACCTCGCGGCCTTCCTTGCGGATCACTGCCGCTGTTTCGAGCCCGATATAGCCGCCGCCGACAATGGCGACGTGCTTCGCACGGTCGAGGACAGGCCGGAGCCGCGCCACGTCTCCGATCCGCCGCAGCGGATACACGCAAGGCAGATTCATGCCGGGGATCACCGGCACCCGCGCACTGGTGCCGGTGGCGAGCACGAGGGTTTGATAATCGAGCGAACTTCCATCCGCGAGCGTAACGCTTTTTTTATCGCGCTCGATTTTCGCGGTAGCCTTGCCGAGCAGCAGTTCGACCTTCTGCTCGCGCCAGAAATTCGCCGGGCGCAGCCGCAGCTTATCCTCGTCCGCTTTTCCGGCGAGAAAATCCTTGGAAAGCGGCGGCCGCTGATAGGGGAGACAGGGCTCGTCGCCGATGATCTTCAGCGCGCCGGTATATCCACCCGCCCGCAACGTGATCGCGAATTCAGCCGCCGCTTGGCCCGCGCCGATGACGAGGATTGAATTTTGCAATGATTTTCCAGCTTGGAGTTCGAGGTTTATCTCGATAATGTTTTTAACATTGCTGGGGGGATTTCCAAAATGGCTAAAACCGATATTTCAATCGGCGATCTTGTTTCGATGATTCAAAAGGGTGAACTTCAACTTCCTGAGATGCAGAGGCGTTATGTTTGGACATCTACCCGCGTTCGGGATTTGCTCGACTCACTTTATCGTAATTACCCGTCGGGTACTATTTTGGTATGGGAAAGCAATGCCGCGCAACCAACGAGAGAAATGGCTGTGCAGACCCAAAGAAATCCTTGGTCAGCAACGAAATTGCTTCTAGATGGCCAGCAACGATTGACATCACTATCGGCAGTCTTGCGTGGAGAACCAATTAGCGTTCGAAATCGTAAGCGACCAGTGGATATTGCATTTAATTTGGATCACCCTGACGGCCCGCCAGTCGATCTGCAAGAAATTGAAGATGACAAGGACAATCCAATAGCATCGGATATTTCCGCATCTCCAGATGATGAGCCAGATGAGTCGGAACGAATTGAAAGCGTTCTTGATAGGTTAAGCCGCAGAGCGTTTGCTGTCAGCTTCAATGCGCTGTTTACAAGACCAAGTTGGATTCGTGTCTCTGAGGTGTTTAAGGGAGAAAAAGCTGATTGGGATTTCATAAAGCCTTTAGTGAGTAGTCCCGATGATCCAAAATATAGAATTTACGCGGATCGATTGATCAAACTTCGGAGAATAAAAGACTACCAATATGTGATGCAAGTACTTCCGCGAGAGATGTCTTACGAGGAAGTGGCAGAAATTTTTGTTCGAGTAAACTCACTTGGTGCTAAGTTACGCGGTTCGGACTTGGCGCTTGCGCAAATAACCGCGCGTTGGCGCAATTCTCTCAAGTTATTCGAAGACTATGTGGATGAATGTGAGGCTCATTGGTTCACGATAGACACCGGTCTTCTTGTTCGGTCGATTGTGGTGTTCGCGACTAAGCAGAGCAGATTTAAAACTGTTGGGTCGATTCCACTGGAAGAGATGAAGGAAGGGTGGAAGAAGGCAAAACTTGGTTTAGATTTTGCAATTAATTTCTTGCGGACCAATGCTGGAATCGAAGACGAAAGTCTGCTTTCATCCCCGCTAATTCTTATTCCTGTCGCTGTTTTTGGTGCGTTACATCAGCAAGGCATTTCGCTTGATCAACAAAAAGAAATGCTTAAATGGATTTACTTGGCGAATAGCCGAGGCTGGTATTCTACCTCAAGCGAGTCAACTTTGGACGCTGACCTTGCTATACTTTTTCGGGGCGGTTCTTTTGCTGAGTTAATTCCTCTAATCTCGCAAAGATATGGTCGTCTGCACGTAGAGCCAATAGATTTCAAAGGGCGCGGGGAACGCAGCCCGTTATTTTCGATCACTTTCTTAGCTTTAAAACATGCGGGCGCGATGGATTGGAACACAGGCTTGGGCTTATCTCTCAAGCATCAGGGTAACTTACACTACATAGAGTACCATCACATTTTTCCTCGCGCAGTTTTACGAGAGGGAGATTTTGAAAAATCAGAAATTAATGAGATTGCAAACATGGCTTTCATCAGTGGGAAAATAAATCGGGCAATATCTTCTAAGCCGCCCTCGATTTATTTGCCGACCATTATTGAAAAAAGAGGATTGGATTCATTAAAGAGTCAGGCGATTCCTGTAGAGCAGACACTTTGGCAGATGGATCATTATCGAAATTTCTTGGAACTTAGACGCCAGTATTTAGCGCAAGCTGTAAATGAATTTATCAACGCTTCAGTTGCAAAAGGTCAAGCTGCCGCTATTAAGCTTCCCTAGTCGATCTTGCTTTCGTCCTTGTACATCACCTTGTGGCGAGTTTCCTCGACCCAGCGGTCGATGTCGGCGACGCTCATGTAATTCCGCTGATCGAATTTTTCCCAGCTCATGATCTGCGGCAGCGTCTTTTTCCAGCGTTTGTAGGGCGGCTTGGAGGGCTTGCCGAAACACATGATGTCGATCACGGATAAATCGTCCGGCACCCCAAGCAAAGGTTTCATCTCCGCCTGCGCATCGTCCTGTCCGATCGCCGTCACCCACCAGACCTGATAGCCGAGGGCGGCGGCGGCAAGATGCGCCGACATGGTGGAAGCGGCGACGCTTTGCAGGAGAATGCGCTCCGCGTTCTGCTGGTAAAGCTTGTCGAGATCGGAGCCGTCGAGCAGCACCGGGAAAGCGCGCACGAACCGGAAATCCGCCACCACCACGACAAACCCGGGCGCCGTTTCCAGTCCGCGATAATTCGGCGTCGGAAATTTCATTTTCAGTTTCGCGCGTTTCCGCGCCTCGTCCACGAAATAATCGGCGATTTTTTTCTTCACCGCCGGGTCGGTGACGACAATAAAATGCCAGGGCTGCGCGTTCGCTCCCGATGGTCCGTGCCGCGCCGCCTCCAGCACCATTTCGATGTGCTCGCGCGGCACCGGCAGCAAAGGATCGAACTGGCGGGTCGTCATGCGGTTGCGCACCACATCCATCATCGCGTTGTAGCGGTCGAGGTTTTGCTCGCTCATATTCTGCTCGCCCATGGCGTTCTCCCGGAGTGCGGCGGCTGGTTTTTGACCAGCATATCCGCTCGCATGAATTCTTGAAGGTGGCGGGGGAACTTCTTCGCTCATACCGGGTTGCTTCTGCTGGCGTTCGCACAGCGGCCGCCGTTTCCTTGCAAGGGGGCAGGATGGACGCCCGCACATCCAAAAAGCACGCTCAAAAACCCGCGGCTGCCAACGTGATGCGCGAGCAGCGCTCCATGCAGCTGCACGAGCAGCGCCAGCAACAGCAGCGAAATCAGCAGGCGGCTTCAGAGCCAGCGCCCGCGAGCCGCTGGAGCCGGTATTGGCTCGGTGTCGAGGACGCCGATCCGATGCCGCATGCTTCGGTGTTCTGGCGCGGCGTCACCCGTGCCGCCACCATCGGCATCTTCGTGCTTGCGGTCATGACAGCGATGTATTTCGCCCGTCCCGTGCTGTTGCCGGTCGTGCTCGCGGTAACGCTCGGCATTGTGTTGACACCTCTATCCAACTGGGCGGTGCGGCGCGGTATACCCGCTTCCATATCGGCGGTGTTCGTGGTCGCGGCCTTGCTGGCGGCCGGTTCCTTTGTCGTGGTGTTTTTGTCCGACGCCATACGCGAATGGGTGACGAAGGCGCCGGAATGGATTCCTCTTCTTAAGGAGCGTTTGCAGATTTTCGAGCGGCCCGCGGCGGCGCTGAATTCGCTGCGCGACGCGATCACCGGCCCGGGTGAGGCGTCGGCACCGTTCAAATTCGATTTGAATGCCTCGCTCTTGCAGCCTGTGCTCGCGATCCTCACACCCGCAGCGGGTCAACTCATTCTGTTCATTGGTACGCTGGTCTTTTTCCTCGCCGACCCGAACAACCTGAAGGAATATGTCGTGCTGTTCGGCCAGAACCGCGAAACGAGATTGCGCGCGATCCGCATCGTGAAGGACATCGAACGCAATCTTGTCGGTCATTTCGGCGTCGTCACCATCGTGAATGTATGTCTCGGCATTGCGCTCGCCATCGCCACCTGGGTGATTGGCCTGCCGAACCCGCTGATCTGGGGGCTGATGGCGGCGTTGCTGAATTACGTGCCCTATATCGGCGCCGGCATCGTGATCGCGTGTCTGTTCGCTGTCGGACTCATTACATTCGACACGCTCAGCCAGGCGCTGATCGCGCCCGGCTTCTATCTCGCGCTTGCCACCATTGAGGGCCAATTCATCGTGCCGAGTATTCTCGGCAAGCGGCTGACATTGAGTCCGCTCACTATTTTCGTCGCTATCGGTTTCTGGGGCTGGCTATGGGGCGCGTTTGGCGCGTTGCTCGCCGTGCCGCTCCTGATCGTCGGCATGATCGTTTTGAAACACCTGTTTCCCAAGATGGACGTGAAATTGCCGGGCTGATGCTGGTATGCGCGCGGAACTTCACGTCTTGTCGCGCGTTGTTCCCCGAATTTCTCAAATCCATAGGGGATAAAAATGCCTGATCTCAACAAGACACCCGGCAATGGCAACCACGGCAGCACGAAAGCAGCGGTAGCCGATGTTGATAAGGAGCTTGCCGCTCTCAAGGACGATATGTCGAACCTGACGCAGTCGGTGAGCAATCTGCTTTCCGCCGGCGGCAACGAAGCGATGAAGCGTGCCCGTTACGAAGCGCTGCGCGCGAAGAAGAAACTGGACGGCGTCGTTTCCGAAGCCGGTGACATGGCCAACGAGGCGACCGGTGCGATGCGCGAAGTGCGGGACGATCTCGCGGAAGCGATCGAAGAGTCCGTTTACAAGCGGCCCTTCACCACGCTCGGTATGACGCTCGCGCTCGGTTTCGTCGTCGGCGCGCTTTGGCGCAAGTGACGTTACAAAAAGAAATTAGGCGGGAGGGCGTAACATGATCGGCCCATTGCTCGACGACGTGAAGTTCAAGGTCGACTCAACGCTGCGCTCCATCGTGTTTGGAGCGATGGTCGCGGCCGCGCTCGGCGCGGCCTCGATCTGCGGAGCTGTCGTCCTGTTTCTGTGGGTCAGCCAGAATTACGGCGTCATGGAAGCCTGGACTGCGCTCGGTGGCCTGTTCTTTGCGATGGCCATCGTGGGATTGATCGCGCTTGCCGCATCGCGGGGCCGTGTCCGGCGCCGTATGAAAGTTGACCGCGCGGCAGCCGCGGAGCATTCCGCGAAGACGCCAAACTTTATGCAGGATCCGTCTTCTCTCTTGAAGGATCCGGCGATGCTGCTCACCGGACTGCAAATCGTGCGCATGATCGGCATCCGCCGTCTGCTGCCGCTTCTGCTTGTTGGCGGTGTCGCGGCAGGCTTCCTGCTCACCCGCAACGAGGAGCCGGACCACCCGGCACCTGCGGAATAAAGGCGGCCATCCAGAAACAAAAAACCGGCGGAAAAATCCGCCGGTTTTTTTATTCGCTTTCGCGAAGCTCAGTGCCGCGTCAGGCTCTTCGCCCGGTCGAGCACGAAATTGCCCACGCGCTTGGCGCGGTTGCGCAATTTCCGCAGCGGTCCCTGGTCCACGAAATAGGTGAGCAGGATCGAGTCGCGCGTATCCACGCTCTCGTCAACCGGATCGGCCGAGTGCCAGGAGTCATCGCCCACGGCAAACGCATAGCCGGTGTTCGGCGCAAAGCGCATCTGCGTGTCGCGGGTAAGTTTTCCATCCGGTCCGCGGCCGTGGAAGATCGTGCCGATATTGGTGTGCGCTTCGTCTTTCGGCAGATAGAGCTGAACCGTGATGCCTTTCCAGTGCGTGTCCGTGTGCGGGCGGATTTTGTAGCCGGGAATGTCGCGGGTGAGGATCGGGATCGGATACATGCCGACCTTTTCAAAGCCCTTGCCGAAACGCTTTTCCAGGCCGGGTGCGAGCTTGCGCTTGAATGCTTCGCGCACCTTGGCGGAACAGAGCGTCTTGCCGACCACGTCCCACACGCTGCGCTTTGCAGCCGGCAGCTTGCGGATATATTCCGGGAACAGGTCCATCTTCACGCGCGTGGACGAGCCGTCCGCTTTGATATTGCTGCCGCCGCGGCCGGGAAGCGCGCGATAGTCGCCCGACTCCGGCATGGACTTCAGCATTTCGCCGTAAACATCCGGCGGGAAAATGTCCTTGAAGGTCAGATGAAGAAAGGGCTTTTCCGCACGCGGTGCGGCATCGATGGCCTTCGCCACATGGTCGATGACGCGGTCGATTCCCTGCTTGTCCATTGCACTACCTCATATTCCTACAGGCCGGAACGAATACAAAATAAGGACGGTTTTGCGCAAGTGCTGCCTGCCGGAATGCCTAAAAGTTGCGCCCCTGTGGAATGAGGCTAAACTGGCCCCAACTGAGAACAACAGATTACCGGTCCGGTCGTTGAGCGCGTAAGCGTTCCGGCCTTCCGGGAAAGGGTCGCAATGACGGACAATCGCGCATCTAGCGCGGTCGGTCCGGGCGGGCCTATGCCGCCGAGACGGCGCCGTCGCAGGCGCTCTCGCGGCCTCTGGCGCCGCGGACCGGTGAATGCGGCGGCCTATTCGCCGCAGGACACCTATTACGCCGCCCTTGATCTCGGCACCAATAACTGCCGTCTCTTGGTTGCTGTCCCGACGGGGGATTCCTTCCGCGTCGTGGACGCATTTTCCCGCATTGTGAGGCTCGGCGAGGGGCTTTCGCTTTCCGGCGTTCTTTCCGATGCCGCCATGACGCGGGCGGTCGGAGCCCTGAAAGTATGCGCGGCGAAAATTTCATCGCGCCGGGGCAAACCGGTGCGCACAAGGTTGATCGCGACCGAGGCCTGCCGCGCGGCCGGAAACGGACCGGAGTTTCTGGCAAAGGTCCGGTCGGAAACCGGCCTGCAACTCGAAATCATCGATCGCGAAACCGAGGCGCGGCTTGCGGCGCATGGCTGCGCGTCGCTGCTGGACGTGGAAGCGAGCGGAGCCGTGTTGTTCGACATCGGCGGCGGCTCCTCCGAACTCGCATGGCTGGGCAAGGCGGGTGTCGTGGACCGCGGGCCTCCTGTCGCGGATGTGCAGGAGTGGGATTCGCTGCCGATGGGTGTCGTGACGCTCGCGGAAAAATACGGCGGCAAGGATGTTCCGCTCGAGGTTTTTTCCGCGATGGTCGATGAAGCGTTGCCGCTGGTGAAGAAATTTGCCGAGAAGGCTGCTGCGAACGGGAGCAGTGGGGTTCATTTGCTGGGCACTTCTGGCACGGTGACGACCGTAGCCGGATTGCATTTGAAACTTCCTCGGTATGACCGCCAGCGCGTGGACGGAATCTGGCTGGGCTCGGACGCGGTGAATTCCGTGGTCGGCTGGCTGAAAACATCATCCTACGCCGACCGTGTCGCGCATCCCTGCATCGGCATGGAACGCGCCGATCTCGTGCTTGCCGGTTGCGCCATTCTGGAAGCAATACGGATCGTGTTTCCTTGCGAGCGCCTGCGTGTTGCCGACCGCGGCTTGCGCGAAGGGATGCTCATTGAGTTGATGCGCGCCGACGGCGCATGGGCACAACAGCAATGACGAAGGCGAAGACGAAGAAGAAGAAGCCTGTTCGTGGCCGGACGCGGCTCAAGACCGCCAAGGGCCGCACGACCTCCCAGCAGCTCTGGCTGCAACGGCAGATCAACGATCCCTATGTGCGGAAAGCGAAGAGTGCCGGCTACCGTTCGCGCGCCGCGTTCAAGCTGATTGAGATTGACGACAAGCACCGCCTGCTGAAACCCGGCATGAAGGTGCTGGATCTTGGCGCGGCCCCGGGCGGCTGGAGTCAGGTCGCCGCCGAGCGCGTGCAGGTGAGCAAGGGCAGGGGCCGGGTGGTTGCGATCGATCTGCTGGACATCCAGCCGGTCGCCGGCGTCGAGTTCACGCAAATGGATTTCCTCGACCAGGACGCGCCGGACCGTCTGCGCAAGATGCTGAACGGTCCCGCCGAAGCGGTGATCTGCGATATGGCGGCGAACGCCACCGGCCATCGCAGGACCGATCACTTGAAAATTGTCGCGCTCGTGGAAGCCGCCGCTGAATTCGCACGCGAAGTTCTGTCCCCCGGCGGATTTTTCCTCGCCAAGGTGATTCAGGGCGGCACCGAGGCGAAGTTGTTGGCGGATTTGAAACGCGACTTCACCAGCGTGAAACATGTGAAACCGCCCGCAAGCCGAACCGGTTCATCGGAGCTGTATGTGCTGGCGACGGGTTTTCGGGGATAAATTATTGTCATGCCCCGCGAAGGCGGGGCATCCAGTAGTCACTGAGAACAGTGTGTTTACTGGATCGTCCGCGTTCGCGGACGATGACAGCGGAAGGTCACGCCTGCGGGTCCGGCTCCCGCGCCGTTTCCACGATCTTTTCCTTCCTCGTCAGCGACGCGCCCGCATTGCGCGGCAAGCGCAGGAAGGAAATGATGGAAAGTGCTGCCACGACGCCGAGCACGATGAACACCGGCGGAAAGTCGCCGGGCAGGATCGAGGCGTCCCCGCGCCAGGTGCGCGTGAGATCGAGCGTCATGGCAGCGACCGCAACGCCGGTGGAAAGCGCGATCTGCTGTGCGACGCTTGTGATAGCCGTGGCGTGGCCCATGTCGCGTTTTTCCACGTCCGCATAGGCCAGCACATTGACGCTGGTGAATTGCAATGAACGGAAGAATCCGCCCGTGAGCAGCAGCGCGAAAATTCCGTAATGCGGAGTGTTCGGCGTGAACGAGGCGGCGAGTGCGATGAAAAACGCCGCGATGATTCCGTTCAAGACAATCACGCGCTTGATGCCGAAACGGTCCACGACCCGGCCCGCCGATGTACGCATGGTCATGGCGCCGATGGCGCCCGCCAATGTCAGCGCTCCGGATTGAAACGGCGTCAGTCCGAATCCGATCTGGAACATCAAGGGCAGCATGAAGGCGAAACCGCCAATCCCAATTCGAAAAAGCGATCCGCCCAGCACGCTTGCCTTGAAGGTCTGAATTTTCAGGAGATTCAAATTCAGCAGTGGGTTCTTTGTGTGCTGCGCATGAAAGACGAAAGCGGAGGTGAACAGCAGCCCCGCCGCGAACAGCGACCCCGCGATCACCGGAGGAAGAAGGTTTTGGCCGAAGGTCGCGAGGCCGAAGGCGAGGCCCGACAGCCCGATGCCGGAAAGCACGAAGCCCAACTTGTCGAGGGGAGGTGGATTCTTTTCGCGCACATTCCCGATGAAGCGCATCGCGAGCAAAATCCCGAGAATGCCGATCGGAATGTTGATCCAGAAAATCCAGCGCCAATTTAGACAGGTAGTGATGAATCCGCCGACCGGCGGGCCGAGCAGCGGTCCGATCATCGCCGGCACCACCAGCCAGGTGAAGGCTCGCACATATTCATGCTTCGGAACCGCGCGTAGCACCACAAGCCGCCCCACCGGCACCATCATCGCGCCGCCCACACCTTGCAGCGCGCGGTAGAGAACAAAATCGAGTAGCGATGTTGCAAAGCCGCAAAGCGCCGACGCAACGGTGAACACAACAATCGCCGCGCAGAAAATCGTGCGCGCGCCGTAGCGGTCCGCCATCCAGCCGGAAATCGGGATGAACACGGCTAGCGAAATCAGATAGGAAGTCAGCGCCAGTTTCAGCGCGATCGGATCTTCGCCGAGATCGAGCGCGATGGCCGGCAGTGAGGTCGTGATGACCGTCGAGTCCATGTTCTCCATGAACAGGGCACAGGCGACGATCAGCGGGACGATGATGCGGGTTTTCATGCGTGGCGTTGCGTCTTACCGATTGATACCGCCACCGCAAAGCCTCGTCATCCTGTAATCACTCAATTGTGCGCGTTCGCGGAATTTCAATCAGTTTCTGAACCGTTTGAATCAAAACCTGAAGAACCTGATTCAGTACTTTAAGTAATGCCAGAAAAGCCCGCGCCATGGGCGTTTCAGTTGACCTCGCGCTTCAGCGTTCCACGCCCAGTTTCTTCAGTTCCCGGTTGGAAGCGGTGAAAGCGGGATCGATGGAAAGCGCGCGGCGGAAATCCGCGACGGCGCCATCCCGGTCCCTTTTTTCCAGCTTGGCCAAACCGCGCCGGTGCCAGAGCCACATGGAAGTAACGTCGCCTTCGATGGCTTTGCCGTAGGCTTCGATTGCGTCGTCGTATTTTTTCTCACTCATGAACATATGAGCGGTCGCGCCATTGGCGCAGGCCGACTTCGGATACATCGCCAGCGCCCGGTCGATGTCGAGGCGCGCCTTTTCCGGTTGCCTGTCATCGATATAGGCCTTGGCCCGCGCGCACAGGACGGCTTCAAGTCCGTAGCTGGGCGGGTCGTTGTCGCCGATATGCTTTGAGCAGGCGGAAATGCGCGACCTCGGAGAACTGCTTTCGTCGTGACAGGCTCTCGTCTTCCCGCTGCCGGGCGCCGGATCGATCATCGGCACCAGCACGAATTCCCAGAGCACAAAGAGCGCGCCGGCGAAGGCCGCAATCAGTAGGCTGGCCTTGCCGATATTCATGGCGCTCCGCAGTCTTTGCGCCAGTGGGTCAGATCCGCCTTGCAGGTCGCCTTGCGCTGGCCTTCTTCCATGCTGCTGAGCGTCTCGGCGACTTCAATGGTGCGCCGCTGATGGGAGGCCTTTTTCTCTTTGTCCTTGATCCGCTGGGTGCAGGCCTGGATCTGGCTGATGAGCGCCTTGCATTCGGGCTCGGCGAGGGTGCGCGGTTTATCCGGCATTACCGGCGGCGGTGGGGCGGGTAGCAGCGGCTTCGACGCGATGGGCGTAATGGAGCCGGTGACCTCGGCCGGATCGCTGCCGGCGCAGCCAGCCACGAGAAGCAGGGCGGCGGTCAAACTGAAAAATACGGCCTTGCGCAAGTTCTCCCCCGTGGCGGGCCTGCAAATCACTTGATGCAATTCTACCATGCAAGAATTGCGGCGGTAGTTAACGGCGAAAAGAGGACGTGGGCGGGCCGGCGGCCTTTGATTACGCCCACGCCCATGCTATTCGCCCTTGCCAACCCGCAGTGGCGATTCCGCCTTTGCTGCCTTATTTCCGGCAACTGCCCGGACCAGGAGTTGGCGATGTCCCGTCTGTCCGACGGCCTCGCGCAAGAAGCGCTCACCTTCGACGACGTGCTCTTGAAGCCCGGCCTTTCCGATGTGCTGCCTTCCGAGGCGGACATCCGCACGCGGCTGACGCGCTCGGTTTCCCTCAATATCCCGATCCTGTCGGCCGCCATGGATACGGTCACCGACGCACGGCTTGCGATTGCCATGGCTCAGGCGGGCGGCATCGGCGTCCTCCACCGCAACATGACGCCGGACGAACAGGCCGAGCATGTGCGCCGGGTAAAGAAATTCGAATCCGGCATGGTGGTGAACCCGGTCACCATCCAGCCCGACCAGACCCTCGCCGACGCGCGGGAATTGATGGAGCGCCATTCCATTTCCGGCATTCCGGTGGTCGAGAAGAACGCAAACGGCAAGGGAGCCGGCAAGCTTGTCGGCATTCTCACCCATCGCGACGTGCGCTTCGCCACCAATCCGAAGGTGAAGATTTCCGAACTGATGACCAAGGACAAGCTCATCACCGTCCGCGAAGGCGTCAGCGAGGAAGAAGCGAAGAAACTTCTGCACCAGCACCGCATCGAAAAATTGCTGGTGGTGGACAAGGATTACCGCTGCGTCGGCCTCGTCACCGTGAAGGACATTGAAAAGGCGGTGAAGAATCCGAACGCCTGCAAGGACGACCAGGGCCGCCTGCGCGTGGCCGCTGCCACCACGGTCGGCGACGAAGGCTTCGCGCGCAGCGAGGCCCTGGTGGACGCGGGCGTGGATGTCGTCGTCGTCGATACCGCCCACGGCCACTCCATGCGCGTGCTCGAAGCGGTCAGCCGCATCAAGCGGCTTTCAAACGCCGTGCAAGTCGTTGCCGGCAATATCGCGACCGGCGAAGCCGCGAAGGCCTTGATCGACGCGGGCGCCGATGCGCTTAAGGTCGGCATCGGTCCCGGTTCGATCTGCACGACGCGCGTTGTGGCAGGCGTCGGCGTGCCGCAGCTCACCGCGATCATGGATGCGGTCGAGGAAGCAAGGAAAACCGATACGCCCGTGATCGCCGACGGCGGTGTGAAATTCTCCGGCGATCTTGCGAAGCCACTAGCGGCGGGCGCCGAATGCGCGATGATCGGAAACCTGCTCGCCCGCCCGGAAGAAAGCCCCGGCGAGGTGTATCTCTATCAGGGGCGTTCTTACAAAAGC
>CAZUJE010000051.1:3044-18333 GCA_964620215.1 uncultured Hyphomicrobiales bacterium | reverse complement strand
ACGAATACGGCAACGGCGTTTCGGTCTTCACCCGGGACGGGGACGCGGCGCGCGATTTCGCAAGCAAGGTCGATGTCGGCATGGTCGGCATCAATTTCGCGATCCCGGTGCCGCTCGCCTATCACACCTTCGGCGGCTGGAAGAAATCCATCTTCGGCGACCTCAACCAGCACGGACCGGATTCGGTGCGGTTTTATACCAAGACAAAAACTGTCACCTCACGCTGGCCGTCCGGCGTGAAGGACGGTGCCGAGTTCACCATTCCGACGATGAAGTAAACAGGAAAATCCAATGTCCGAATACAAACTCTACTGCTTCGCGCAGTCGGGAAACGCCTACCGCGCGGCCCTGATGCTCAACCTGATCGGCGCGAAGTGGGAGCCGGTCTGGGTGGATTTCTTCGGCAAGAAGGAACAACTCACGCCGGAATATCGCGGCGGTGTGAACGAGATGGGTGAAATTCCGGTGCTGGTGGATGGCGACAAGAAACTCACGCAGTCGGGTGTGATCCTGAATTATCTCGCGGACAAGACCGGCAAATTCGCGACCAAAGGCGACGACGAACGTTACGAGGCGCTGCGCTGGATGATTTTCGAGAACCAGAAAGTGAACGGCTTTCTCGGCCCGTTCCGCGCGCTGAAGAATTTTCTGCCCGGCGATAATGCCGCCGCGATGGCGTTCTTAAAGGGCCGCCTTACCAACAATCTCGGCGTGGTGAACAAACGTCTCGAAGGCCGCGAATGGCTGATCACAGACCGGCCCACCATCGCGGACATTTCGATGACAGCGTATCTTTATTATCCCTCGGAGGAATACGGCTTCGATATTGCGGCTGATTATCCCGCGATCGGAAAATGGCTGGACCGGATGCGGGCGCTGCCGAACTGGGGGCATCCTTATGATCTGATGCCCGGTCACCCGTTACCGGCGAAGGCTTGAGTCAGACTGCCGCAGTGGCAATGCGGACGGACAGGCGCTAAATTCCCGGCTTCGGGGGAAGAATCATAATGCTGTTGCGTATGCGTCCAGCGATTGCGTTTGTTCTGTCGGCCACGCTCGCGGGCTGCATCGCCACCGCCGATCCTGCGAATACCGCCAAGCCTCCGGTCTATGACAACCGGATGCCGAGCCAGATGCCAAACCAGAACATTTATTCGCCGCGCTCCGACGCGAACCCGAACGCCCTGCCCGATCCGAACGCTCCGCAGCAGGTTTCCACGCAGATGCGGCCGCGCGGCGGACCGCTGGTCGCCGGTCCGGGTTATCCGGACGGCGTTCCCGCGCACATCATGGCCGGCTCCTGGCGGCTCAGCGACGGCGGCAGGCTCTGCATTATCAATCTGTCTCAGGAACGCGCGGGCCGCGGCTACACCGCGCAGGGGCAGCAGGGCTGCTCGGAAGAGTTTTTCGGATTGCGCTCCTGGGAAATGAGCGACAACGAACTCGTACTCCGCAATAACATGGGCGAAGTGACCGCGCGGCTCGTTCCCGTCGCGGCCAACCGTTTCGATGGAAAAAGCAGCCGGGGCATTCCGGTGATGCTGGCGCGGTAGTGATCGTCATTCCGGATGCCTCGCGCCAAGCGAGGCAGTCTGGGATCCATAATCCCGGTCTTCAATATTTTATTCAGAGGCTATGGATTCCGGGTTCGCGGCTTGCTTCGCTCGCCGCGCCCCGGAATGACAACTACGTCTTCCGCTTGATCGCGAAGGGCGACCAGGCCTGCATCGTCGCCATCGACTCGATGGAGTTGATGTTCACATGGCGCGGCATGGTGCAGGCGAAGAAAATCTGCTCCGCGATGTCTTCCGCCACCATCGGTTTCACGCCTTCATAGACCTTGTCGGCCTTTGCCTTGTCGCCCTTGAAGCGGACGACGGAGAACTCGGTTTCCGCCAGACCCGGCTCAACCGACGTCACGCGGATATTCGACCCGAGAATGTCGCAGCGGACATTCATGGCGAACTGATGGGTGAAGGCTTTGACGCCGCCATAGACATTGCCGCCCGGATAGGGATAACGGCCTGCGATGGAGCCGATAATGACGATGTGTCCCTCATCGCGCTCCATCATGCCCGGCAGCGTCGCGCGCACGGTATAAGTGACGCCATTGATGTTGGTGGCGATCATCTGATCCCAGTCGTCGAGATTTGCGCTTTGCGCAGGGTCGAGGCCTACCGCGCCGCCGGCATTCGCGATCACGACGTTAACCTTGGAAAACTCCGCCGGAAGCGCCGTCAGCATTTTCTCGGTTGCCGCGCGATCCGTGATGTCGAAATTCAGCACATGACAGCGGTCGCCCAGTTCCTTCTTGAGCGCGTCGAGACGGTCCTTGCGGCGGCCCGTGCCGATGACGCGCGCGCCGGCCTTGTGAAAACGGCGGACAGTCGCGGCACCGAAGCCGGACGTGGCACCGGTCACGAGCACGGTCAATGTCTTGGGATCAATCATGGCAACCATTATTCTCTCCTCACCTCTTAATTCGCGAAAGGACATAGCCCGCCGGAAGCGGCGCGTCCAGAAAAGCGATTGTGATTGAATTCGTGCGTCAGACGGACTTCCGGTTTTATTCCTCCGGTCCTGCATATTTCGCGATCAGGGCGCGGGCGTCGTCCACGAGTTGCCTGCCGTTGTGGCCCTTGGCGGTCATCTCCGCGATCCAATCGTCGATGATCTTCTGGCCGGCGGTCTTCCAGCGTTTCGTCTCGGCGGCATCGAGCGCCAGAATCGTGTTGTTGCGCGCCTTCGCCGCAGCGAGCCCCGGCCCGTCACCCTCGTCCATCACGCGGCCGATCCATTTGGAGGCCGAGAGACCTGAGTTCTGGTCGATCGCTTTTTGCTGCTCGGGGGTGAGCTTGTCGAATTTCTCCTTGTTCATCGCAAACACGAATGTCGCGACGTAAAGGCTGCGGTTGCCCGCGAATGTCGTATGCGTCTGCACGAGTTCAGCAACGCGCAGCGGTGCCGTCACTTCCCACGGGACCACGGTGGCATCGATCAAACCTTTTGAAAGCGCTTCCGGCATTTGCGGCACAGGCATGCCGATCGGCGTGGCGCCGAGGGCCGCGATGTATTTATTCACGACGCGCGATGGCCCGCGTAGTTTCAGGCCTTGCAGGTCTTCGAGTTTGCGCACGCCATTGCCCTTGGCATGAATCAGGCCGGGGCCGTGGGTGTGAACGGCGAGAACCTTCACTTCCTTATATTCGTCTCGGAGATGTTTTTCGTAGAACTCCCACATCGCCTGGCTGTGCTCGGCATTGCCGCCGATAAAGGGAAGCTCAAAAACCTCGCTCTTCGGGAAGCGGCCAACGGTGTAGCCGGTGAGCGTCCAGATTACATCGACAACGCCGTCCTTCGCCTGATCGAACAGTTGCGGCGGCGTTCCGCCAAGCTGCATCGAGGGATAAAGCTCGATCCTGATCGTCCCCTTGGCGTCGGCTTCAACTTTTTTGGCCCATTCGGCGATGAATTTCGTCGGCACCGCCGCGACGGCCGGCAGCATCTGATGGACGCGGAGCGTTGTCTGCTGGGCGCTGGCGGGTATTACGGCGAAGACAAGCAGCGCGAGCGCAATGAAACGTACAGCGAAATTCATGGCTTCCTCCCCGGAAATAATACAGACCGCTTTTTTCGCGGCTTTCCACTTAGTCTAACGCTGCCCGGAAAATAAAAAAGCCCGCCGCGTTGCGCGCGGCGGGCCATTTTTTGACAGACAGGCGGATTACTTCGGTGCACCCGCGTATTTGTTCATGAGTGCGCGGGTGTCCTCGATCATCGCCTTGCCGTCGAGACCCTTGCCCTTCACTTCCGTGATCCAGGCTTCAACAACGCCGTCGGCAGCTTTCTTCCAGCGGGCTGTTTCGGCGGCGTCGAGCGCAACGATGGTATTGTTGCGCTTCTTCGCTGCCTCAAGACCCGGAATATCACCCTCGTCCATGACCTTGCCGGCCCACTTGGAAGCCATCATGCCGGAATTGTCGTCGATCACTTTCTTCAGATCGGCGGGCAGGCTGTCGTATTTCGCCTTGTTCATCGCGAACATGAAGAACGCGACATAGAGCGAGCGGTTGCCCGCGAAGGTCGTGTGCGTGTTCACGAGTTCGGCGATGCGAAGCGGGGTTGTGACTTCCCACGGAACGACCGCCGCGTCGATTACGCCCTTGTTCAGCGACTCCGGCACGGCCGGGACCGGCATGCCGACGCTCGTTGCGCCGAGCGACTCGATCAAGCGGGTGACCGCGCGCGTCGGACCGCGAACCTTGAGACCCCTCATGTCCTCAAGCTTTCGCACGCCGTTGTTCTTGCCATGGATGAGGCCCGGTCCGTGCGTATGCACGGCGATCATCTTCACGTCCTTGAATTCATTCTGAAGATGCTTCTGGAAATATTCCCACGCCGCCTGGCTGTTCTGCTCCGCGGACGTTCCCGCGATGAACGGCATTTCGAACGCCTCGGTGCCGGGGAAGCGGCCCGGCGTATAGCCCGGTAGCGACCAGATCAGATCGACAACGCCGTCCTTCACCTGATCGTAAAGTTGCGGCGGCGTGCCGCCGAGCTGCATCGACGGGTAGAGTTCGATTTTGATGCGGCCCTTGGACTCGGCCATCACCTTTTCGGCCCACGGCGCCAAAAAGTTTTTCGGAATCGGTGCGGCGGCCGGCAGCAATTGATGCAGCCGCAGGGTGATTTCTTGCGCGGTGGCGCTGGCGGTGCTGATCGCCATGGCCGCGAACGCAATCATCCAGATACGGGATGAAACACGCAGGCTCATTCTTCTCCTCCTGTAAGTACCTTGTTTTGATTTTTTAATTTGGCGTCTGGGCGTACCGCCATATTACATGATCTGAAGCTGTGCGGTAGCCGAACAAAGCTCTTTTCGTACTACGAGTGCGGCGCGCAATAAAAAACCCGCCCTGCTTGCGCAGAGCGGGTTGTCTCTAAGCCCCTTCGGAATTCAGCTTTCCGGGCCGGCGTATTTGGCGACGAGCGTGCGGACGTCATCGACAAGCTGCTTGCCGTCGATGCCCTTGGCTTTCATTTCGTCGATCCACTCGGCGGCGACTTTGCTTGCCGCTTCCTTCCAGCGCTTGGTTTCGGCGGCATCGAGGGCAACAATCGTGTTGTTGCGGGCCTTGGCAGCGGCGAGACCCGGCGCGTCGCCGTCGTCCATTACCTGGCCGACCCATTTGGAAGTGGCCATGCCAGAATTGTCGTCGATCACTTTCTTCAGATCGGCGGGCAGCGCGTCATACTTCGCCTTGTTCATCGCGAACACGAAGAAGGCGACATAGAGCGAGCGGTTGCCGGCGAAGGTGGTGTGCGTGTTCACCAGCTCGGCGATGCGATATGGCGTCGTGACTTCCCATGGCACCACGGTGCCGTCGATCACGCCCTTGGAGAGCGATTCCGGCATGGCAGGAACCGGCATGCCGACCGGAGTCGCGCCGAGCGCCGTGATGAGCTTGTTCACGACGCGCGAAGGGCCGCGAACCTTCAGACCCTTCATGTCCTCAAGCTTGCGAACGCCTTCGCCCTTGGCATGGATGAGGCCGGGACCATGCGTATGGACGGCGATAACTTTCACGTCCTTGAACTCGTCCTTCAGATTCTTCTCGTAATATTCCCAAGCGGCCTGGCTGTTCTGCACAGCGTTACCGGAAATGAACGGAAGCTCGAACGCCTCGGTGCGCGGGAAGCGGCCCGGCGTGTAGCCCGGCAGCGTCCACACGATATCGACAACCCCGTCCTTGACCTGATCGTAGAGCTGCGGCGGCGTGCCGCCGAGTTGCATGGACGGATACAACTCGACCTTGATGCGACCCTTGGAATCTTCCTCGACCTTCTTGGCCCAGGGCGCGATGAATTTCGACGGCACCGGCGCAGGCGCCGGCAAGAACTGGTGAATGCGAAGCGTCACCTGCTGCGCGCTTGCCGGCAAAGCAATTACCGCGAAAGCGGCTGCCAGCACGCTGATACGTGCAAACGTTTTCATTGATTTCCTCCCGGAGAACTTGATGGCGGCGACTGTGCCTGCCCCTAGGCCCGGACGATATAACGATTACGGGATTCTATTGAAGGGAATTGGCGGCAAAATGATAGCGCAGGCTTGCTCTATCTAATTGAAATAGTTAACTAATTTTGTTTTCACGAAAACCCGGCCCCGTTCGTTGGAGGCCCAACAAATAGTGGTCCTCGCGGCTATTTCAGGAATTTCAGCGCAAACAGGGTGATCTGCGGGAAGAACAGCAGCAGCAGAATGCGCACCGCGTCGGAGTAAAGGAACGGAATAACGCCGCGATAGATTTCTCCGATCGGCACCGTCTTGGCGACTTTATGAACGACATATACGTCGAGGCCGATTGGCGGAGCGATCAGGCCAACCGAGATCACGACAACCATCAGGATGCCGAACCAGATCGCCTTCTCCTCGCCCGTGAGGCCGAAGAGATCGAGGCCGAGAATGGTCGGCAACAACACCGGTAACAACAACAACATCATCGCCAGTTCGTCGAGCACGCAGGTGAGCACGATGAAAATCAGGAGGAAACAGGAGACGATCAGCAACGGATGAACATTGAGGCTCTGCGTCCACACCGCCATCTCCGCCGGAACCTGGGAGACGGCGAGCGCGGTGTTCATCATCGCGGCGCCGAGCAGCATCGTGTAGATCATCGCGCTCGTCTGCGCCGCCGGCAGGAAACACTGGACGATCTTGCTCCAGTTCAGTGTGCGGCGCGCGAGGCCGAGCAGCAGCGTTGCCGCCGTGGCAACGGCAGCGCCTTCCGTGGGCGTGAAGTAGCCGCCATAAATGCCGACAAACAGGATCGTGAAGATCGCGGCAATCGGCCATGCTTCCTTGATCGCGTCGATACGCTCGGACGCGGGCGCGCGTTTCTGCACGCGCGCGTGGCCGGGTACGAGCCGCACATAGATCGCGATTGCGATCATGTAGCCGACCGCGGCGATCACGCCCGGCACGAAAGCGGCCGTGAACAGCTTGATGATGCTCTGCTCGGCGAGCAGCGCGTAGATAATCAGCATGATCGACGGCGGGACCAGAATTCCCATCGTGCCGCCGGCGGCGAGGGTGCCGGTTGCCAGACGATCCGAATAATTCAGCCGCTTCATTTCCGGCAGTGCGACCTGGGACATGGTGGCAGCGGTCGCGACCGATGAGCCGCTGATCGCGCCGAAACATGCGCAGGCGATGATCGCGGCCTGCGCAACGCCGCCATTGAAATGGCCAACGAGTGCATTGGCGGCACGGAACAGACTTCGCGAAAACCCGGCGGCGGACGCGAATTGTCCCATCAGCAGGAACAACGGAATGACGGAAAGATCGTAAACCGAGAAGCGCGCCCACATCAGGCGCTTCAGGTAATTCAGGACCGCAGCATCACCAACATAAGTCCAATAGCCGACGGCCCCGGCCACGAACATCGAAGCAGCCAGCGGCACCCGCAGCGCGATCAGGATCAACATGCCGGCGACCATGAGGCCGGCGATTTCAGCCTTATTCATGGGTGCGCCCCGCCACGGAAATTCCAGCCGATTGCAGGAATGCAATCACCATCGCCAGAAACAGACCGGGGATCATGAGCATGTATCCGATCCAGATCGGCAGGCCCATGAGCATCGTCGTTTCCGAACTGCGGAAAATATCGAAAGTGCCGGTCGAAGTACGCCAGACCAACAGCGCATACATTACGGCCATGAGCAGGCAGCCGAACTGGTCGAGCCGGCCGCGCGTACGGTCGCTGACTTTCATCGTGAAGAAGTCCACCGCGATGTGTCCGAAAGTGGCCTGGCAGTAAGGCAGGAACATCGCGCCCGCGACCGCGGTGCCGAATTCCACGAGTTCAAAATCGCCGGTGATGGGGCGCACGAATGCCGCACGCCCGATAATGCTGATAGTGGACATCGCGCCGATGGCGGCGACAATCACGCCGCCGATGTAAGCGAATGCAATCGCTGCCTGGCGGAGCGACCAGGAAATCGCCGGCTCGCTGTACGGTGCTGCTTTTGACTTTCGCTTCGCCTTAGCCATGCCACCAACTCAAGGGGCGGCAACGCATACTGACCATCATGTTCAGCGGAGCCCCCACTCCAAATTTCGCTGTTAGCACTAGCCGCCGCGGCCGGGCTTGGCAATTCGTCATGCATAAATGACGGGTAGCAAAACGCTGGCAAAAAACCGGGTATCTCTGGACGGTATTCGCCGGTCAGTTCAAACGGTTGGGCCGGTCCTCGGCGGAAGTCTCAGCAGGCGTATGAATTGTTCCAGCACTCGCCGCCGCATGGGCGCGGTCGAGCTTTTGGTAATGCATGTAAGCCAGCGGAACCGCGGCGAGATAGGCGATGCAGCCGACCACCAGCACTTCCCATGGCCAGCTAATGAGCAGCGCCACCAGCACGACGGCCGCCAGAAAAACCGGCAGCACATAATCGCGCGGCACGCGCGTGCCGAATTTCTTGCCGGACCAGGTCGGAATCCGCGACACCATCAGGAGCGCGATACCGGTCACATACAGAGCGGCGATGACAGGGGTTGGCGAAAGACGCGGGATGCCGACGAACTCCAGATAGATCGGAAGCATCGCGACCAGCGCACCGGCGGGTGCCGGCATGCCCGTGAAAAAGTTTCCCGCGAAGGCAGGCTTGTTGGGATCGTCCAGCATCACGTTGAAGCGCGCGAGGCGCAGCGCGGCGCAGACCGCGAAAAACAGCACCACGATCCAGCCGAAATTCTTGAGGTTATGCAAACCCCATAGATAGAGGACGATGCCCGGCACCACGCCAAACACGACGAAGTCGGCGAGACTGTCCAGCTCCGCGCCGAAACGCGAGGCGCTTTTCAGCATACGGGCGACACGGCCATCGAGCGCATCGGCGATGGCAGCCAGCACGATCGCGCCGATGGCAAGCTCGATCTTGCCCTCGAACGCCATGCGGATGCCGGTGAGGCCAAGGCACAGCGACAGGAGCGTAATCAGGTTCGGCAGCAGGACGCGGAACGGGATCGGCTTGAATCGGCGCCGACGCGGCTCGTCGCCTTCCGGCTCAAAGGGTACGAATACGGACATATATAGAGAATACGCTTTAGCGGCTTTGGTTCAAAGCCCGATCAACCGGCTCGGTAAACGTTGTTTACCGTGGTGCTGGAGAGGTCGGCGAGCACGGTTTCGCCCGCGAGCGCCAACTGGCCTTCGGAGACGAGCGCCTTGCCGCCTTCCGGCAGATAGACATCCACACGCGAGCCGAAGCGGATGAGGCCGATCCGGTCGCCTGCGTCCACGGCATCGCCCTCACGCACGAAAGTGACAATCCGGCGCGCGATCAGGCCGGCGATCTGCACGACGCCGATGCGTCCCGCCGCGGTGCGGATCACGAAACTGTTGCGCTCGTTTTCCTCACTCGCTTTGTCGAGATCGGCGTTGAGGAATTTTCCGGCCTTATAGATGATCTTTTCAATGTGGCCCGAGGCGGGGGTGCGGTTCACATGCACGTCGAACACACTCATGAAAATGGAGATGCGCGTGCGTGCGCCATTGCCAAGCTCCATTTCGGCGGGCGGCACGGCGTTCGTGATCTGCGAGATTTTTCCGTCGGCGGGCGAGACGATAAGCCCGTCGCGGACGGGCGTCACCCGGCGGGGATCGCGGAAGAAGTAAGCGCACCATGCGGTCAGCACCACGCCAAGCCAGCCGAGCGGCGCCGCGATCCAGAACAGCACGATAGCCGCGAGCGCGAAGGCTCCAATGAAGGGATAGCCTTCCTTATGGATCGGCGAGAGCTGGCTTTTGATACTGTCGATAACGGACATGGAAACCTCTTTCCCCTTCTAAGTAACGTGGCGGCTTCCGGCGTCAATGCGGCTCTTCGGCTGGGACGTCTATTCCGCCGCTTCCGCCTTTGAGCCGTTCGCGGGCTCGGAAGCTTCGGGGTCAAGTTCACCGGACACGGGGGGATTGCGGTTCGGCTGCGCGGGTTTTGCCAGATCCTCGCCCGCCTCGCGCAACTTCTCACGCGCTTCCTCGGCCTCGCGCTGGCGATTCCACATGCTTGCATAAAGTCCGCGCTGCTCGAGCAATCCGGCATGGGTGCCGCGTTCGGCCACCCTGCCCTCATCCAGCACGATGATCTCGTCGGCGCCGATGATGGTGGAAAGACGGTGCGCGATCACAAGTGTGGTGCGGCCTTGCGTGGCGCGTTCCAGCGCACCCTGGATTTCATGCTCGGTGTGGGAGTCGAGCGCCGATGTGGCTTCGTCGAGAATAAGAATGGGCGGGCTTTTCAAAATCGTGCGGGCGATGGCGACACGCTGCTTTTCGCCGCCGGAGAGTTTCAGCCCGCGCTCGCCTACTTCTGTGTCGTAGCCCTTCGGCGTCAAGCGGATGAAATCGTCGATCTGCGCCTGAGCGGCTGCTTCCTCGACTTCCGCGGGCGTTGCTTCCCAGCGCCCATACTGAATGTTGTAGCGGATCGTGTCGTTGAACAGCACCGTATCCTGCGGCACGACCCCCATCGCCGCGCGCAGGGAAACCTGCGTGACATTGCGGACATCCTGCCCATCGATCAGAATTTTTCCGCCGCTGATTTCATAGAAGCGGAACAGCAGCCGCGCGATGGTGGACTTGCCCGCACCCGACGGCCCGACAATCGCAAGCGTTTTTCCCTCCGGCACGTCGAAACTGACGCCCTTCAGAATTTCGCGCTCCGGGTCGTAGGCGAAATGCACGTCCTCAAAACGGACGTTGCCCTGGCTGACCTGCAAGGGTTTTGCACCGGGCTGGTCCTTGATCTCGGGCTGGCGCGACAGAATCCCGAACATGATCTCGATGTCGGTGATGGCCTGTTTGATTTCGCGATAGAGCATGCCCATGAGATTGAGGGGCTGATACAACTGAATCAGCATCGCATTGACCATCACGAAATCGCCGACGGTGCGCTTGCCCGCCACGACATCCAGCGCGGCCAGCGCCATCACCACGCCGAGACCAAGGGTGAAGATTACGGCCTGTCCCGCGTTCAGCACCGCAAGCGAAGTCAGCACTTGGACGCGCTGATTGGTGAACCTGTTCAATGAAGCGCCGTAACGGTCGTTTTCACGCTGCTCGGCGCTGAAATATTTCACGGTTTCATAATTGAGCAGCGAGTCGACCGCTTTAGCATTGGCGTCGGTGTCGGATTCATTCTGACGGCGGCGGAGTCCGATTCGCCACTCGGTCGCGTGATAGGTGAAGGCCGTATAGAGCGTGATCAACACCAGGACGGTCACCGCGTAACGCCAGTCGAAGAAATAGAACAACACGGAGAAGACAAGGATCAGTTCGACCGCGGTCGGCAGGATTTGCACGATCACGAGACGAACGAGTTCCTCGATGGCGTTGCGCCCGCGCTCCAGAACCCGCGTCAGCGCGCCGGTGCGGCGCTCCAGATGATAGCGCAGCGACAACAGATGCATATGCTCGAAGGTCTTGAGCGCGAGCGTGCGGACCGAGTGCATCGCCACTTTCGCGAATATGCCGTCGCGAAGCTGCGTGAGCAGCGCCGTCGCAATCCGGATACCGGCGTAGATCGCGACCAGCGCGACGGGCGCCGAGATGACGGTGAAGATTGCTTCTTGCGGGAGCGGCTTTCCCTCGGATACAGCGATCAGCGCGTCCGTCGCGTATTTGAACGCGAACGGCATGACGATGGTCGCCAGCTTGGCAAGAAACAAAAGCGCGAAGGAATAAAACACGCGCCGTTGCAGGTCGGGGCGGCCATGCGGCCACATATGCGGCCACAAATCCCGCAGCGACGACATCAGCGTCGCGCCGGCTTTCGCGCGCGATCCGCTCGCCGCCGGCATTTTTTTGCCTACTCCACCACTCACCTGCGCCGCGCTTTCCGTGTCCGTCCATCTTTTCCGATCGGGGCTAGCAAGCGTTCCAGCTCTTGCGCCAGCTTACGCACCTCGGCACGGTCAACGCAGTAACACGCGCGCGCGCCATTGTTTCCCGCGCGCACGAGCCCCACTTCCCGCAGGATGCGCAAATGCTCGGAGACAGTCGATTGCGCGAGCGGCAGGCCGCGCACGATTTCGCCGCAGTGGCATGTATCGTTGCTGGCGAGGGCGGCGAGAATTCGCAGCCGTGCCGGATGGGCAAGTGCGCGCAGACGGCTGGCGAGATCGCTTTCGCCGTCTAGCTCGCGGGCCGGGTTGATCTGGACGTTCATCGTTAATCGACGATAGGCGATAAACGAGATGTTCACAAGCGCCGCCATGCCGCAGCGAACGGAATTTCCCGCAAAGCGTTGTTATTGCTAGATAAGAAGCGGTTCCGCAGGGAGACGACAAATGCGCTTCCGAGTACTCGCCGGCTTCATGATTACGTTATTGATTGCAACGGCTTCCAGCGCGCAGGAGCAAAGCGTCACCGCGAAACTCGGCCAGGGCAAGACCGCGAAGGCGACCGCGACCGCCGTGGCGGGTGAAGGCGTGCTGCTCGAAATAGAAATCAGCGGCGGAGCCACGCAGACTTTCCCGCGCCTGGGCGACCGGCTCGTCTCCATTTCCGGCGGGAGCGACGCGGGGCTCGTCGCGCGTGATCTCGACAGGGATGGTGTGGACGAAATCATCCTCCGCGGAGCAGTGCCGCAGCGGAGCGCGATGGTGGTGTTGCGCTGGGATGAAGCCGCCGGCGAATTCGTGCCCGTGGATTTCACCGACGACCGCGACCGCACCAGCAAATTCATGATCGCCGACCCCGAATTGCCGGTGCGGATTTCGCCTTCCGGCGAGATCGAGGCGGAATTCGAGACCACGCGGCAGGACGGACGCAAAAGCCATCACGTCGCGAAATACAAATGGGACGGGCGCGGCTATTCACAATCGGCGAGCAACTAAAAACGCGGGCTTGACGCGAGCGCGGTCACAACCCACCTTTTGAATATGGCAAACATCAACAGCATCTGCGTGTACTGCGGCTCGTCCGTGGGAGAGGATCCGGCTTTCGTCGATTCCGCCCGCGCCTTCGGAAAAATCCTGGCGAAGGAGAAAATCCATCTCGTCTATGGGGGCGGCAGCCTCGGCTTGATGGGTGCGGTGGCGCAGGCCGCCGCCGAAAGCGGTGGCGAGGTCACCGGCATCATTCCGGATTTTCTGGTTGCGCGCGAAATGGCCTTCAAGGGCGCTTCGGAAATCATCGTTACGCAGGACATGCACGAGCGGAAGCACAAGATGTTTCAGCGCGCGGATGCGTTCGTGACACTGCCCGGCGGCATCGGCACGCTGGAGGAAATCATCGAGCAGCTTTCATGGGCGCAACTCGGGCGCCACAAGAAGCCGGTGCTGATCCTGAACCTCAATGGCTTCTGGAATCCGCTGCTCGATCTCTTCGCGCACCAAACCGAGCGCGGTTTTATCCGCAGCGGCTCATTCAATCTGCTCAGCGCGGAGCGCGTCGAGGACATTGTGCCGAAGCTGCGCGCCGCCGTGCGCGATATTCCGCAGATTGAATTGAGCGGGCCGTCTCCGAGGATTGTGGCCGAGGAAATGTGATTATCCGTGCCTGAGTTGAGCCTTTAGCCGCATTACGCAAATTTAATCCGGCTGCTCAGCCACTTGGCCGCACTTGCCACAGTTCGGGCAGAAACCATTTATACTTCAATGACGATGCAATCCCCTCCTCTCCGCCGCCGCCGAGTCCGCCGCCTGATCTGGCTTCTGTTGCTGATCGCTTTCATCATTCCGATCGGCGCCAGCGCCGGGCGGCTTGCCTATGACGGCGGTCCGCGCGGCTGGAATGCTAGCTGGGCGAGCGTAGGCAGCCTGCCGCCGGCGCAGAAATATCAGCCGGCGCGGGTCGTGGTGCTCGCGGCACCCACCGGCGGATGGCGCGGCGCGGTCGCCGTGCATAGCTGGATCGTGTTCAAGCCGGAGGGTGCGCGCGAATGGACGCGCTACGACGTGGTCGGCTGGGGCAATCCCGTGCGCCAGAACGGCTGGGAAGCGGATGCGCGCTGGCGCGGCAACGATCCGATCGTGATCGCCGATGTGAACGGTGAACAGGCTTCAAGACTGATCCCAAAAATTCAGGACGCCGTGAAGGAATATCGCTGGCGCAACGCGGGCGACTATCGCGCGTGGCCCGGGCCGAACAGCAATACATTCGTCGCCAATGTTCTGCGCTCGGTGCCTGAACTCGGCGTGCTGTTGCCGCCGAACGCCATCGGCCGCGATTTTCGCCCGGATTTTTATCTCGGCGTCACCGACAGCGGCACCGGCGTGGAGCTGAATCTCTGGGGCTATCTCGGCTTGAAGCTCGGCTGGGTCGAGGGCGTTGAGTTGAACGTGCTCGGCTTTGTCGCCGGGTTCGACCTGCGCCATCCGGCGATCAAGATTCCGGGCTTCGGCCGCATCGGCCTTGACGGCTTCGCTTCGTCGGCGAACGCGAAGGCGGAATAATCAGACCGGCGCGTTACTCTTCATCAGCTTCCACGTGATCGAATCCACGAGCGCCTGAAACGACGCATCGATGATGTTCGGCGAGACGCCAATCGTGGTCCAGCGGTCGCCGGTTTCATCCATGCTTTCGATCAGCACGCGCGTCACCGCACCCGTGCCGCCATCGAGGATACGCACGCGGTAGTCGGTGAGCTGCAAGTCCTTGATGAAGGGCTGGTATTTTCCGAGATCCTTGCGCAGCGCCACGTCGAGCGCGTTGACGGGGCCGTTGCCCTCGCCGGCCGAGATCAGTTTTTCGTCGCCGACGGTGACTTTTACAATCGCCATGGAGACGGTGACGCGCTCGCCCTTCGCGTTGATGCGCTGCTCGACATTCACGTCGAACTGCGTCACCTCGAAAAACTGCGGCACCTTGCCGAGGATGCGGCGGGCAAGCAGTGCAAACGAGGCGTCGGCGCCTTCGTAGGAATAGCCCTTCGACTCCCGCTCCTTCACCGCCTCCAGCACGCGCGACACGCGCTCGTCATCTTTCTCCACCTTGATGCCGATGCGCTCCAGCTCGGCCAGCACATTGGATTTTCCGGACTGCTCGGAGACCAGCAGTTTGCGGCGGTTGCCAACGGCTTCGGGCGTAACATGCTCATAGGTCTTCGGATTTTTCATGATCGCCGAAGCGTGAATTCCGGTCTTGGTGGTGAAAGCGGCGTCGCCGACATAAGCGGCATGGCGGTCGGGCGCGCGGTTCAGCATGTCGTCGAGCGTGTGCGAAACACGCGCCAGATTTTTCAGCGCATCAGGCTTCACGCCGATCTCGAATTTCTCCGCGAAATCCTG
>CAZUJE010000051.1:0-2944 GCA_964620215.1 uncultured Hyphomicrobiales bacterium | reverse complement strand
GCACCTGAATCATAGGCGGCCTTCGCGCATTCGAGCGCGAATTTCGCGTCTTCCTTGTAGCCGTCGAAGAAGTGCTCGCAGTCGATCAGCACTTCGCGGCCGGTGTCCTTCGCAGCCTTCACGCTTTCGCGGATTGAATTCAGGTTTTCTTCCGGCGTCGTCTCGAGCGCTACCTTCACCTGGAACGCGGAGGATTTTGCGACGAGACAAATCGCGTCGGCGGCCTTCGCGTTGATGACGGTGGCGAGGCCCGGATCGTTCGAGGCAGAGCGGCCCGGGCGCTTGGTCATGCCGAAGGCGGTGAATTTCGCCCTGGTGTTACGCTTTTCAGCAAACAAATTCGTGTCGGTCGGGTTCGCACCGGGATAACCGGCTTCGACATAATCGATGCCCAGACTGTCCAGCAATTCGGTCACGCGCAATTTGTCCGGCAGCGTGAAATCCACGCCCGGCATCTGCGCACCGTCGCGCAGCGTAGTGTCGAAGAGATAGAGGCGCTCTTTGCTCATGCTGCGGCCCCTAATTTCTTTTCCATCGTGGTGTTGGCGAGCCATTCGTCGCCCATTGAAATCGAATTCCGGCTGGTGGCGACATAGCCGCGCTTCTGGAAGAAATCCCGCGCGGTGTCGCTGGTATCCACTTTAAGCACTTTCGCGCCGCGTGAGGCGGCGAGTTTTTCCAGCGCATCATACAGCATTGCGCCGGCACCCTGCCCCGCCGCGTCCGGATGCACATAGAAGAGGTCCACCACTTCGTTGTCCATGAGCGAGATGAATCCAACCGGCTGGCCTTCGTGGGTGGCAACGAGTGCGAGCGCGTTGGCGAGGCGATTGGCGAATTCTTCCTCGTCCTCGACCGAAGATGCCCATGCATCCTGCTGCGAAGCCGAGTAATCGCCGGAGGTCAGCTCCGCGATGCTGGAGCGGAAGATTTCCGCGAGCAGCGGCAGGTCTTCGGGCAGCATCGGGCGCAGCGCGAATTCCTCGCTCATCGCGCGACCTCCCAGGTGGTGGTGCCGTCCTTGTTGTCTTTCAGGACGACTCCCATCTTGGCGAGTTCGTCGCGGATGCGGTCGGAACGTGCAAAATCACGATCTTTTCTAGCTTTTTCTCTTTCAGCAATTAATCGACTGATTCGAACTTCCCACTCATCTTCCTTCGGAAGCGCAAGGTGGAGGTATTTTTTTGCAAGATCATTCAATCCGTTCTCAAGCGCAATGCATGAATTCAAATCGCCATAAAGTTCCGCAATCTCATTTATGCGGAGCAGCATTTCAGTTTCTGGTTTTATCAGGCCACTTTCAAACTGAGGACGGTTATTGGAAGTTGCGATTATGTTCTTCCAATCATTCTTGGTAAAATTTCCGAGTGTCTTAAAAAGATGTTCAAACCTGTCCGAAGTATTTGGACGGTATTTTTTGACCGAGCTATTAGATTGCAGGAACAGCTGTTGTCTCAAACTATTTGACAGATGGAGATTCAGTCGATCGCGTAAAGCAGATAAGGCTTTTCCTGAAGCTAACTGTTTTTGCTGACGCTCAGTGAATCTTTCACTCCAAGTACTAGACAGATGGAATGGTCCGACTTTATCAAATTGTCGATCTAATAGTTCAACTACTCTTGCTACGCGCGTTGATTCTGTACGCACGCCGAGCAGACGAAGAATCTGATAAACTGTGTATCTGTTTTCATCGGTTGATCTTTCACTATCAACTACTTGATCCACAAGAGAAAACGCGCCCGGCGTGTTCAGATCGTCAGATAATGCCTCGACAAATCTACCCATCAAATCTTTATTTTCTTTTCTCTTGGTCCGTTCAGCAGCAAATCTGAGCCACCGCTCAAGTCTCGCTTCGGATTGCTCCAATAGCCGCACACTCCAGTCGATTGGTTGCCGATATTGAGTTTGCAACATCGCAAATTTTAAGACGGGTCCACGCCAGTTACGCTGTCCAAATCGTTTTGAACGCCGAAGCTCACGGATCGTGATGAAATTCCCGGCGGACTTGGCCATCTTCTCGCCTTCGACCTGCAAAAATCCGTTGTGCATCCACACCTGCGCCATCAGGCCGGTGTGAAAGGCGCAGCGGGATTGCGCGATTTCGTTTTCATGGTGCGGAAAGACGAGATCGATGCCGCCGCCATGAATATCGAACGTCTCGCCGAGATGCTTCCAGCTCATCGCCGAGCATTCGATGTGCCAGCCGGGGCGGCCCTTCGCCTTGATGCCTGACGGCGAATCCCATGCGGGTTCGTCCTGCTTCGACGGCTTCCACAGCACGAAATCCATCGGATCGCGCTTGTAGGGAGCGACTTCGACGCGGGCGCCCGCGATCATCTCGTCGAGCGGACGGCGCGAAAGCTCGCCGTAATCCTTCATCGCGGCGACGTGAAACAGCACGTGATCGTTGGCGACATAGGCGAAGTCCGCCTGCACCAGCCGCTCGATCAGCGTTTTCATTTCCTTGATGTGGTCGGTGGCGCGCGGCTCCACGTCCGGCGGCAGGCAACCCAGCGCCGCCACGTCGTCCTTGAAATTTTGATACGTCTGCTCGGTCAGATCGCGGATGGAGATGCCGCGTTCCGCCGCGCGCGCGTTGATCTTGTCGTCCACGTCGGTGATGTTGCGGACATATTTGACGTGCTGCTCGCCATATACATGGCGCAGCAGCCGGTAGAGCACATCGAAGACGATGACCGGCCGCGCGTTGCCGATATGGGCGAAGTCATAGACGGTCGGCCCGCACACATACATGCGCACGTTCGAGCGATCGAGCGGCGTGAAGGCCGCCTTCTCGCGCGTGAGCGTGTTGTAGAGCTTCAAATCCATCACGTCCCTTGCCCGCGGGCCGGAACGTTCGTCTCGAGATCGAGAGATATGAACGGACCTGCCCGCGCCCTCTAGGCGCAGATAATCTCGCGGCAAATGCCGAAGAAACGGTTGC
>CAZUJE010000050.1:0-18784 GCA_964620215.1 uncultured Hyphomicrobiales bacterium | reverse complement strand
CTACATGCTGTCCTGGCGGCTGGCGCTGAAAGCCAACGCGCTCTATCGCGACGGCTCCAAGCTCAGCCAGCCGCTCAACTCCGCCCTCATCGCCGACGAGGAGGACGAGGACGACGGCATCGAGGCGTTCCTCGCCCAGCCGCAGGCCGCGCGCACCGCGCAGGTGGCCGAGCGTATCGTCGAGAAGATCGTGGAGCGCGTGACGCTTTCCCGCGAGCGGGAAAAGCTGCCGGGCCGCCGCAAGGGCTACACCCAGAAGGCCGTGGTCGGCGGGCATAAAGTGTATCTGCGCACCGGCGAATATGACGACGGCCGCATCGGCGAAATCTTCGTCGACATGCACAAGGAGGGCGCCACGCTGCGGTCGCTCCTCAACAACTTCGCGATCGCGATCTCGCTCGGCCTGCAATATGGCGTGCCGCTCGAGGAATATGTGGATGCGTTCACCTTCACCCGCTTCGAGCCCGCGGGCCCGGTGCAGGGCAACGACACCATCAAGATGGCCACTTCCATTCTGGACTATGTCTTCCGCGAACTCGCGATCTCCTATCTCGGCCGCTACGACCTCGGCCATGTGGAGCCGGCCGACATGGGTTACGGAGCGCTCGGCAAGGGTGTCGAGGAAGGCAAAGCCCCCTCCTCGCGCATCGTGTCGAAAGGCCTCTTGCGCGGGAAGAACCTCACCATCGCCGGCGGCACCGAAGCCGTGGTCTCGCAGGCGGATTCAAACGTGACCAGCCTGCGCGGGCCGGTGACGCAGGGAGCCGTGGCGCTGAAAGGCGAGACGGAAACCGCCGAGGAAGCCAACGCCAAGGTGCAACTGCGCGAACAGCGCGCGATGGCGCGGGCGAAAGGCTACGAGGGCGAAAGCTGCCCCGAATGCCACAACTTCACGATGGTGCGGAACGGCACTTGCCTGAAGTGCGATACCTGCGGCGGGACGACGGGGTGTTCTTGAGGCAACAACCGAAATCGAGTGAGTAACAACATGTCAGACGATTACAAAGTAAATCCGCGATCAGACAAGGATGTGCGGGATATCGCTCGCCGAATGAAGATGTTCTTCGGCGTGCAGAACAGTATGCGCCCGGTAAACATCGTCCGCATCCTCGAAGAGGCAAAGTCGGTTCAAACCCAGTTTGGCCGGAAGCAACTCGTCTACAAACCCGTTGCTGATGACAGCCCTGAACTAGAAGGAGACGACGCGCGTACCATATTTGAACCCGGAACGATCACAATTCTTACCAAGCAATCGGTCCATAATCGTGCCCGCATGGGTGTGGGACGCGACAGGATGACTCTTGCGCATGAACTCGGTCATGCGGTCATGCATCCAGGAGCGCCAAAGTCTCGCGTCGCCGGCGCTACGGGAGCAACAAGCCTCTCGCGAACCAATGCATTTGAATCTGCCGAGCATCAGGCCAAGGTTTTCGCGTCGGCATTCCTCATTCATGACGAGATTGCGCAGAATTTATCTGCTGAAGAAATCGCGACTGAATTTCTCGTCAGCCCTACAGCAGCCGATATATGTCGCAAGCGATTGGACGAGTTGGCAGAACGACTAGCCAGCATCGAGCGTGTGCGAGAGCTAAACGAGCGCGTTCAGAAATCGCTTGCCCAGCAATCACCTCCTCCGCTCGTGGCGCCGAAGCCCACGCCGCTCACAGTTTCGGTGCAAGCGCCAAACGAAACGGGAATGATGTGCGCCAGTTGTGGCCACCCAACCCGTGTGGCGGTAGGTACAAAATTCTGGTGCCCTAATTGCCCAAGTGTCCGTGATCAGTTTCCAGACGGCGACGATTAGGCGAAGGCCGCTGAGAAATCTGCGGCCCTATCGTACAGGCATCACGACAGGCTGTGGCTAACGGAGAAAATTTGACGCCCAAGCGCACACCAAAGATTCAGTTTCGGGGAGCAAGGCGGAATAGGCTCAAATTGCTTGGCCGATTTGTCCCTCCTTATATTCGTAGGTGGCCTAATCGCCCGTACGAATATTTAAATGTTGCCGCTTACCAAGAAAAAACCGAAGCGCAAAAGTCGCGGAACCAAGCAGTCGACCCTCAACTGAAACTCGACTTGCCACCTCCGGTCTCGGAGGAAGAAGATTGATTTCGTGATTGAATGTCCCGAAAAGAAGTTTGATAGAAATTTTCGTTGTCAGCTAAGTCGGCTCGTTTTTCTGCCCGCAAATTTGGGTATACAGATTGTAGCTCTTGTATACCTTCGAAGAATTCAATCGGCGTCATATGTTCAATGCCTTCGAACTTTTCTTCAAAGTCCGGCGGGTATGCGTCTCGGTTAACGAGGGTAGGATGCGCTAAGGTTGTAAAAAGTAACATCAGCTGCATATGATTTGTCATTTCTTTGAACACTGCACTGTAATTTAGAACGCAAGCGAAAAGCGCGAGAGTGTTGCTTCTCACGATATCCCGCACACCTAATACGCTATTCCAATCATTGTCTGCGTGCTTCAGGAAGTTGTAAGTCTCCCGTATTACCGAAAACGCTTCTTTCTTGCGCTCGGGGCGAAGATACTTTTCCCAATTTAGAGCTAGCTCTATCCCGGCTTTTTTCGAAACATCGATAATTATTTTATCGGCAGAGTGAATACATAAATGGATGGCAAAGGCATCTTCTTGGTTCATAACCATGCGGATTGCGGAATGTAATAAATGTCTCGCCGCTTCCTTTTTATCCATTTCGCGTCGTGGCGATGTTCTTTCCGGATTGCTTTGCTTCTTGTCCATTGATTTCACGTAAGTTGCCTATTCCTCGCCTCATTATCTTCCTACATCATAGAAAACAAAATCCACCTGCCGCACCGAGAGTCCAAAAATGTGCCGCAACATCAAGACCCTGTTCAATTTCGAGCCGCCGGCGACCCCTGACGAAATCCGCGCCTCGGCTTTGCAATTTGTCCGCAAACTGTCCGGCTTCAACAAGCCCTCGGCCCTGAACGAGGCAGCGTTCAACCGCGCCGTCGATGAAGTGAGCGCCGCCGCGCACCGGCTGCTGCATTCGCTCGAAACATCCGCCCCGCCGAAAGACCGCGAAGTGGAAGCCGAAAAAGCCCGCGCCCGCTCAAAAGAACGGTTCGCCTGACCGTACCCGTCATGCCCGGCTTTATGCCGGGTATCCACGTCTTTCTTTCTGATCCGCAGTAAAGACGTAGATGGCCGGGACAAGCCCGGCCATGACACCAAGGTTACGTCGTACACAGCCGAAAACTAAATCCCCACGAATTTCTTGATCGCGGCGGAGATCGCTTCGGCGTCCTTCTTGTCGGCGGCATGCACCGCAAGGCCCGCACCCTGCTTCGTGATCACCATCGCGTTGCAGACCTCAATGCCGGACGCGCGGTCGACGCCGACGTCGAGCGTCACATCGGTGATGTCTTTCAGCTGCACCTCGACCGGCTTCAGGTTCATGAACATCACCTTCCGCTTCATCACCAGCTTGCCGGCGTCCTTGTCGAAATCGAACACCGTGGAGCCAGCCTTGATGACGAGTTTTTTGGAAGTGTTTTCCACAATTGCCATAATAACTTCCTCCCCCCTTATTCGCCTAAAGGATTGTATAGCGAGGCGGGGCGTCACGCGCGAGAAAAAACGCATACGCCCTTGGTAGCGATGGGGAAATATGGGGGCTGGGCTTCGGCGGCCGGCGCTATTCTTTTTCCGTCGTGAAAAACAGCGGATAGCCCTGCGCCTTGCCAAGCTCGGTGGCTTCCTTCGCCTTCGTCTCGGCGATGTCGCGCGTATAGACCGCGATCACGCAGACGCCCTTCTGGTGCGCGGTGAGCATAACCGCCTCCGCGTGCTGCGGGCCCATGCGGAACACCACCTTCAATACCTGCACGACGAATTCGCGCGGGGTGAAGTCGTCGTTGAGCAGGATCACCTTATAGAGCGGCGGCCGCGCCACTTTCACGCGCGTCTTCGTTTTCGGGAAGATGATGGTCTGGCCTTTGCCCATGGGCGCAGACTAGCACGCATTCTGCGAAGAAATTGCGGCGTCCGCCCGCCTTCCCATTATGTGATAAACTCGGGCACATGCCAGCCGCCCTGCTCGCGTTGTTGTTGCTGCTACCCCTCCCCGCCTTCGCGGGCGAATGCAAATTCAACCAGCCCGACAGCGCCGTGAACGGCATCCGCCTGTCCGACACCGAAAGCGTCCGGCGCATTATCGGCAGCGTGCTGAAAGACAAGGTGCCGCCCTCCGAGCAGGACAAGGACGCGCAGGGCGCGGACCAGTCTTTTCCCTATCGCCGTTTCAGCAACAAGGACGGCACGCAGGAACTGAAGCTCTACATCCATTACGGCGACGTGATCGATTCCTACAACGAGATGGAAGTCGCGTTTGCGCCGCGCGGCGGCTCGAAGGCCTTGAGGCTGCCCTTCGGCGAATTCTCCACCCAGAGCGGGATCCAGCTCAACATGGGCGAGGCGCAACTCGTCTCGCGGCTCGGCTCCTGCTTCAGGCGCAAGGTGGAACGCGGCATGGTCACGCTCGAATACGGGATCGAGGACGGCAACCATCCGCTGCTCAGGCGCGTGAAAATGCCAAGCTACTACGCGCATTACGGGTTCGAGAGCGGGCGGCTGACGCGCTTCAAGTTTGGATTTGAGTATCCGTGAACCGCTCCGGCCCGCATAACCGGGATTTTATCCGCGGCGCGCTCCGTGAAAAATCCCGCGCTTTGCCGGGTCACAGACTTGCGCCGCCGCGCGCGCTGACGGAGCATCCCGGCATAAAAGCCAAAGGGGAAACGCCGTGAAATTCAGGACTGTTTTTTCGTTCGCCGCCGCGCTCGCCTGCACGACACTCGCATCGCAACAAGCCGGGGCACAGGCCTGGCCGAGCCGCCAGATCACCATCATCGTGCCGTTCGGCGCCGGCAGCGTCACCGATGGCTTCGCCCGTATCCTCGCCGACCGGCTGATGCCGGTGTGGAAACAGACCGTGGTGGTGGAAAACCGTCCCGGTCTTTCTGGCACCGCCGCCGTCGCGAAGGCGCCCGCCGACGGTTACACATTAATGCTCACCTCCAACGGCCACACCATCGCGCGCGCCATCAACAAGGATGTGTCGTTCGATCCGGTGAAGGATTTCGCGGGCGTCACCTTGATCGCTTCCGTGCCGCTGGTCGCGATCGTGCCGCCCGATTCACCGCACAAAACGCTGAAGGATTTCGTGGCCGCCGCGCAGGCCGCGCCCGGCAAGCTGAATTTCTCCTCCGCCGGCGTCGCCAGTTCCACCTTCCTCGCCGCCGAGATTTTCCGGCAAGACACAAAACTCAATCTCGTGCATGTGCCGTTCAAGGGCGCGTCGGACGCGGTGACGGCCGTCATACGCGGCGACACGCAGATTTATTTCTCGCCCTATCCGAACGCGAAGGAGCTTTCCTCCGCGGGCAAGGTGCGGGCCATCGCGATCAATACGGAGAAGCGCCTGCCGCAAATGCCGGATGTGCCGACCATCGCGGAATCGGGCTGGCCCAATTACAAATACGAGTCCTGGTTCGGCCTGATGGCGCCCGCCGGCACGCCGAAAGATGTGCTCGTTAAAGTGAGCGGCGACATCGCCAATATAATGAAGGCCGACGACATCAAGGAGCGTTTCCAGAGCGGTTTCGGCGCAATCCCCTCACCCTCCACGCCGGAGGAATTCGACCGGATCAACGCCGCCGACACCGAGCGTTACGCTAAAATCATGAAAGAGGCGGGCGTCAGCGCGAACTGAACACATGCGCAATCGGGCATGGTTATTAGCTGTGGACCGGATGGAACTTAGAACTGGACCGCAACCCATTCCGGGAACACCATGTCCGTTCGGACCGATTCCGCTTCACTGACCGGGAGATGCAGATGGCAAAGAAAGCAAAGAAGAAAAAAGCGAAAAAGAAGAAGGGTAAAAAGAAGAAAGCGCGCCGCACGGTAATGTACAGTTCCAAGGGCAAGAAGCTCTACGCCAAGCGCGACGCCAGCGGGCGCTTCAAGGACATCCAGTCCTACAAGCGCGCGCACGGCATGGACATCAAGCGCAACGCGAAGGACGGCAATTAATCGCGGCGATCTCGCATGCGCATACAAAAACCCCGGCTCAAACCGGGGTTTTTTATTTCATGCCACCACCGCGGATTAGGGCCGCGGATCAGGGCTTCGGTTTGTAGAAATAGGAGAAGCCGCAACTCGCCGCTTCCTGCGGGGTGAGCTGCTGGTTCATCTGCAAACTCTTCGCCCAGGCCGACGAAATCAAACCGGCCGCGCAGAAGAAAACGCCGACACCCAGCACCTTGAACCATCCGGGCATGCCGAACGAGACAGGTGTGGCCACGACGCCCGCCCGCGCGGGTCCGGATGCAAGGAACAGCGAAGCCGCCACGACAGCCACAAGCACTCTGGAATTTTTCATGCTCCCCCCCGCTGTATTCGCATCGGACGGATGCGAGAATCAGTTGCCGGATTCTAGCAGTTCCATCCGGAAGGAGGACAATCCTAGCAGAGATCGCTTCGCCAGGGATGGCGCACGCTGTTCAAAGCCACCATTCTCCCCGTTCATTTCCGGCGCGCAGGACTCCTTGCTACGCTCTTGAAATCAGACAGGATTCAGCCTGTAAAAGTCCGCGCTTGGTTTAGGGACGGGAATCCGGATGGATTTTTTCACGGCAATCGGGGAATACCTCGCATCCGATCTTGAGACGTCCTGGCTTTTTGCGTTCTGGGGTTTGTTCGTCCTGTTCGCGGCCATCGAGATATTCAAGCCTGCTTTCGAGCGTCCCGCGATGCGCCGTTCGCGCTGGCCGACAAATCTCCTGATCGGAATTCTCAACATCCTGCTTGTTTCCCTGATGCCGGTGACTGGCGTGCTCGCCGCGAGCTGGGCGATCGAACAGAAGGTCGGATTATTCAATGTCACCATCGGTCAGGGATGGCTCTCGTTCTTCGCCGCGATCCTGCTTCGCAGTTTCGGCGGTTATGTATTTCATGTGGTGACCCACAAGGTGCCGCTGCTCTGGCGGCTGCATCGCGTCCATCACTCGGACACACATCTCGACGTCACCACCAGCCTGCGCTCGCATCCGGCGGAACTGGTGCTCTTGATCCTCGTGATTGCCTTGCTGGCGGTTTCCTTCGGTCTGTCGCCATGGGGCTTGATCGCTTATGAAATCGCGGAATCCCTGAACAACATCATCCAGCACTCAAACTTCCGCCTCCCCGGCCGCGTGGACCGGGTGCTGCGCTGGGTGTTCGTGACGCCGAACATGCATGTCGCGCATCATTCATCGTACCAGCCGGAAACCGACACCAATTACGGCGGCCTGCTTTCTATCTGGGACCGGCTGTTCGGCACCTACACCGATACGCCGCGCGGCGGCCGCGGCGGATTCAAGATCGGTCTCGACGAAATCTCGCCTGAGCGCGCGGCCAGTTTCTGGTGGCAGTTGAAGTCGCCGGTGGTGAATTTGAGCAAGCCGAAAGACTAGCGCTCGCTGAACGGCACCCCGCCCTTCGACTTGTTCACTTTTGGCGTTTCCATCAGGGAAACGGTCACGGCGTCGGGTTTCGCGCCGGTGTTCTTCACCACCGCGTCGGTGATGTCCTTCATCAGGCCTTTTTTCTGCTCCGGCGAGCGGCCTTCGGCCAGATAAACAACTACTTCAGGCATTCGATCCTCCCTGTATGGCGCGGATGATGCCGCGTGGCCCGGTTCAAGCCAAGCCCCGCTCACCGTTGCGGCCACAACCGGCGGGTGGCGACTTTGCCCCCGGCGCTGTGGTAGATTCGGGAAAATACGATTCAGGCAGGAAGCCCCCAGGAAACTCCAATGAAAACCGCCACCGCCTTTGCCGCCGCCATGCTTTTGCTGGCCGGCAGCAGCCCCGCCTTCGCGATCACCCCGAAGGAAAAAATGGACATCTGCAATTTCGGCGCGGACGATCAGAAGCTCTCCGGCAACGCGCGCAAGTCCTTCATCAGCAAATGCATGGCAAAGGGTGAAGAGCCGGGCCAGAAGCCGAAGCCCAAGCCGAAACCCAAGCCGGCCCAGGCTCCAAACTGAAACGCCACGTCCTTCCCATTATCTATCTGGTTGTGTTCTGCGTCCTCGCGGTCGCGGTCGTGAACTATTTCGGGATCGGCCTGCCCCGCACGGTGGATGACGGAGACGGCACGCTGACCGTTCGCGACGGCGACAGCTTCGTGCTGGACAAGACCTCGATTCGCCTCGATGGCATCGACGCTCCGGAACTGAAACAGAACTGCAACTCAACCGACGGCAGCATCTGGCGCTGCGGGCCGGAGTCGCGAAAGCAGCTTTCGGAAATACTGCGTAAAGGCGATGTGAAATGCGCCTCCACGGCCAAGGACCGCTATGGCCGCTCCATCGCCACCTGTTCCGCCAAGGGCGTACCCGACATCGCGCAGGAAATGGTGAAGCGCGGCTGGGCCACCGCCTCGGGCCGTCTCGGCGAAGGAAAATACGCCGCCGAGGAAGAAGCGGCGCGCAAGGCCAAGCACGGAATCTGGCAAGGCTCGTTCGAGCGCCCCAGAAAATGGCGCGACGACCATCCCCGTGAGGACGAACCGAAAGTTCCGTCCGCTAAATAATCGGCTGATCAATACTTTCGATTACGCTTTTAAAAAGCTTGCCTGCGGCCGCTGATGCTTGTTTTGTAGCGGTAATATTTTCCTTCAATGTTAAACTTCTGTGCGAATCAAAAAAACGGAAATGATCCGAGCCAATCAATAATAAGAATATCCACAAAACACGGCGTGAATTCGGGGGAATAAATGCCGGAAGCCAGGATCCATAAGGGTAGCTGCCATTGCGGGCAGACCCGTTACGAAGTCAGTATCGACCTGTCGAAGGTCATTTCGTGCAATTGCTCGATCTGCAAGAAGCACGGATTTCTTTGGTCGTTCGTCGGCGGCGATCAGTTCCGGCTGCTGTCGGACGAGCGCAATCTGACCTCGTACAAATTCAACAAGCACGTCATCAATCATCTGTTCTGCCGGCTCTGCGGTGTGGAGTCTTTCGCGCGCGGCAAGAAGCCCGACGGCAGCCTGACGGTCGCGATCAATGTGCGCTGTCTGGACGACGTCGATCCGGCGAAACTCAACCCCATGCCTTATGACGGGGCGAGCAAGAAATAGCGCGGTTGTGCAATCCTTGACGGCAGCCTGTTATTTTGTCGGAAACAGGAATGTGATCTGCGCGCGCGCTCCCCATTCCGGGCCGAATTCCGGTCTCACCACATAGTATTTCGCGGACAGCCCAAAGCTCATCGGCTGGCTGCCGATCGTGAACACCTGGCTGAAGCCGGCGATGATCGGAACCGTCCACTGTTGCGAGACCCAGTCGAATGTCGACTCGGTATTCAGCGAAAGCGTCAGTCCCTTGCCCACCGCATAACTGACGAAGGGCTGGACGAATGAACGATTGACCTCGGCGCGCTGCTCATTGCCCGCGAACGACCAGATGTGATTGGCGAGCACGCCGACGGTCCACGGTCCGCTTTGCTGAAGCATGACGCCGGTCGGCCCCGCTCCCCATTTTTCGTTGCCGAGCAGATCGTTGGTGGCGGACGGATACAGGAAGGCCGGGCCCACGCCCCAGATAAATCCCTGCTTTCCGGTGTGCGTTGGCGCGAAGAAGAAACTTTGCAGGATGTCGCCCAGTCCGCTTTCGGTTCCGGGAAAAATGCCTTCCTGCTTCGCGAGCGGAATGATCGTGCGCGTAATCAGGGTCCAGTCCGGATTCAGCGTGGTCGGGATCACCGGCTGGATGTTCAGGAGTTGCGCGCGGCCTTTTCCCTGCGGCCCGCCGCCTTCGTCGAAATTGTACTGGAAGGGAACGCTGATGAGGCTCGCGATCGGATTGGATAGCTGCTTCGCCAGTTCCTCGGTGTCATGCTGGGCGAAGGCCGGCCCGGCGAACAAAATAAAGCAGGCCGCGATACAGATTTTCTTCATGGGCCCGGCTCCCGCGTTCACACTCAGTCCGCCGTCCGCATTCTGCCTAAATCCGCTGTGACAGCGCCATCGGGGTAAACCCTGAACCAGTTTCGCCAAATTCCGTTATTCCCATCCAGCGCGTTTTACTTGATGCAATTTCAGTCAGTTAGAAAAACTTATCCCCGCCCTCCGCGGCCAAAATAAAATAGCCCCGTCTCGATCCATGAGGGGCGGCGCGTGCACGCGTAGCCACGTCGCGGACCGGGAGCGGTGGCTTCGATGATGGACGTAACGCATCCGTCCCGAAGCGGCCCAAATCGTCCGTGCCTGGCGCGCATAGCCGCGCGTCACTGGTTCCACGGGTCTGGTGCGGCGCGTGCTCCCTATGCACGGCGGCGCCGGTAAAGGAGCCGATGCGGTGGATGGTGAATCCGCCGGGGTACGAGCGAAGCAAGCCTCAAACACCGCGTGCGGGACGCCGGAAGAATTCCGGCACCTGCGGTGAAGACCTCTCATGTGCTTTTTCCTTTGCACATGAGGCCGTGGGGATCGGATTTCCCCGGCGTCCCGCGCCTCCCCTTTAGGGGAGTCGCGATTTTAATGCCTCCCTCTTCGGGAGCGCAGAAAATGCAGTAAAACCCGGCGCGAAAGCGCGCGCGGGCACGATGGCTCATGCGTTATGGCGAAGGGATTTGCGGGTGATATAGTCGCCACAGGGAGAGAGACAATGAGATCGAACCTGATCGCAATTTCGCTGATCGGATTTTCGCTCTGGGCGAATACCCTGCCTTCATCCGCGCAGCAGGTGAAAATCATCGACGGCAAAGTGTATGTCGGAAAAGAGATCGACGATTATTACGCCAAACAGAACGCCGAAATGCAGAAGGCGCACGAAAGAATAATGGAAGAACGGCGCAGGCTGGGAATTCAGGATAAGCGCGATGAAAATATCGCGATGGGCGAGCGCCTCGACCGCTCTCCGCTGATGCTGGGCCAGCCGAGCACGCCGCCGCCGAGATAATTCAGGATCGCCCTTGGACACACTCCCAAAACTACTGACGCGCGCCTTCGCTATCGGCTATCTGCTGCCGGCGACCGCCATGGTCGTGGCGCTGGCCTTTGTCATCGACACGTTCGGATATGCCGATCAGTTGTGGACCTACATGAGCCAAAAGGATGTGGCGCTCGGCGTCGTAATCGCAATCGCGCTGGCCTTCACCGCTATCCTGCTGCTGGCACTCAACCGCCCGCTGATCCGCACGCTGGAAGGCTACGGTCCGTTCAATCCCGCACGCCTTTTGTCCGGCTACCGCCGGATGCGCTACCGGCAGATGAAGGAGAAGGTCGCGGAAACCCGGTGGTTGTGGGATCAGTCCGCCAAAAAAGGCTCCGCCGATCCCAAGCTGATGAATGACCACGGCCAAGCGCTTTGGGACATGGCCTTCAATTATCCGGACGAGGAAGCATTCGTGCTGCCGACGAAATTCGGCAACGTGCTGCGCGCCTTCGAGGTTTATCCGCGCGTCGTCTATGGCATCGATTCCATTTACGGCTGGACGCGGATTCTGAGCGTCGTGCCGAAAGATTACCGCGAGATGATCAACGACGAAAAATGCCAGGTCGATTTCTGGGTCAATCTCTGGTTTACCGGCTGCATATGTTTCATCGCATGGTGCGGGCTGGCGCTTTATGAGCGGAGCTATCCCTCCCCATGGATTCCCTTCGCAGCGTTGCTGCTTGCATTCGGAGCCGCCCGCGGCGCGCGCATCATGGTGGAAGGCTGGGGAATTCTGGTGATGAGCGCATTCGATCTTTTCCGCGACGATCTCGCGAAAAAACTCGGATTCAAAATTCCACCCACCATCGAGAAAGAGCGCGCGATGTGGCAGACCGCGAGCCAGGTGTGGATTTACCGCTCGGCCAAGGCCGCCAAGAACTTTGATGCCTATCGCGAAAAGCGCGGAAACAAGCCAAAACAATGAAATCCATTCCCACCACAAAGCTTCCCGACGGAGAGCCAGTGCCGATTCTCGGCCAAGGCACCTGGTTCATGGGCGACGATGCGCGGAAGAAGCAGGACGAGGTCGCGGCGTTGCGTCTCGGTATCGAGCTTGGCCTCACGCTGATCGACACGGCTGAGATGTATGCCGATGGAGGCGCGGAAGAAGTCGTCGCCGAAGCAATCGAAGGACAGCGCGGGAAGGTTTTCGTCGTCAGCAAGGTGCTGCCGAGCAATGCCTCAAAGGCAAAAACCATCGCCGCCTGTGAGCGCAGCCTGAAGCGGCTGAACACCGAAGTGATCGACCTTTATTTATTGCATTGGCGGCAGAGTACGCCGCTGGAAGAAACGCTTTCCGCGTTCGCGGCCCTCATCAAGCAGGGAAAAATCCGCCACTGGGGCGTCAGCAATTTCGACATGGGCGATATGAACGACCTTTTGGTGCAGAAAGAGGGAAAAATCTGCGCCACCAATCAGGTGCTTTACAACATTACCCGGCGCGGGATCGAATTCGATCTTCAGCCGCTCTGCCGGAAGCAGAAGATGCCGATCATGGCCTACTCCCCGATTGAGCAGGGCCGCATGTTGAAACACCCTGCCCTTGTGAAACTCGCGCAGGAAAAAGGCGCGACATCCGCGCAGATCGCGCTCGCATGGTTGCTGCGCCAGAAAGATGTGATCGTGATTCCGAAAACGAGTTCGCCGGATCACATGCGGGAGAACCGCGCCGCCCTCGATCTGAAGTTCACGGCCGCCGATCTTGCGGCACTCGACCAGGCGTTTCCGCCGCCGAAAAAGGCCGAATCGCTCGCAATGCTCTGACTTATCCCCGCCTTCAGCCGTCGTGATAATTTCCGTCGAATGGAAACTTCAGCGGGTGTCGGCGGCGTAAATGGACATCGCCGCCGACGAGGCTGCGCCACCAAGTATGCAGGGAAGGCCGATCGACGCTCCTGCACCGGTGGCGGCTGCGGCCACACATCCAAACGCAATCGCGGTTTGTCCGACCGTGCCCCAGAAACCTACATCTCGCTTTGCCTGCGGACCCTTCCGCCGCAAATCTTCCACGGCGGCCTGCGCCTGCTTCTTGATCGGCGCAAGCTGGGCCGTCTCGGCCGCATAAATAACTTCCTTCAGCACCACGCTCTGCTTCTGGTTCTGATGCGGCTGCGCCCATTTCAGCATGTTGAGCAGATCCTGCTCGCGCGAAGCGTTGCTCGCGAGCGCATATTTGGCCATCGAGCCGACCATCAGACGGTCGACGTCATTGTTATCCTTCGACCAGGGCAACATCACGATGATGCGGGAGATCGGCTCATAGGCGCCGGTCGCGAGATAATAGCCCCAATAGGTGTCGAGCACTTCCGGCGTCGCCTCGAGTTTCGGCTTTTCCTTGTCCTTCGGCTTCTCGAACGCTACGTCCTTGAGCGTGGGAAGCTTGTCCTGAACATAGGATTCGATCATCACGCCGCGCGAGGGCATCCGCACATAGAAGCGCTGCATCAGATATTTCCAGTCGGGCAAACCGGAATAGGCAATCGCGCGGATAATGACCCACTGGTCTTCCGGCGGCAGCGGCAGGGTTTTCGCAAGCAGATTTTCGGCTTCCGCCGGGTTCGCGCTGATGACGCCGGCGAGAAATCCGGCATAGGTGCCGGAGACTTCAGGATCGCGCAGCGCGCCTTGCTGGCTCAGCGCGCGGAAAGCGGCCGGCACATGCAGCGGCTCAGGCCGGTTGCGATAGCCGTTCACCCAGCGCAGAACGTCCTGCTGTGTGGTGAAATCGTGCTTCGGCGAACCCGCTTCGGCGGGTTGAACAAATCCGGTCAGGATGGCTGCGAAAACAAAAGCAGCGAAACGCATTTACTCCTCCCCCGACACACAAATACGCGTGTGCCTGATGCGCTCGACCCCCTCCACCCGGGAGCTAAATCACCAGCGGCGAACGACTATTTCGTGACCGGCGCGGGTGAAACTCGTGGCGCAATCGAGGCCAGTTGTAAGGCCTGTCTGGTTAATAATTTCCAGACAGGCCAAATCGGCCTTATCCCCACGCCCAATAATGGCGGTAATATCGTTCCCGGAATGGAACAGACCGGATCGAGAAGGAGAAACGGATGAAGAGCCGCCGCCAGTTCATCGGGCTTTTATCGGCGGGCGCTTGCTCCGCCCTCGCCACCGGCGCATTCGCCCAAGCGGGCGGCATGAGCCGCGCCACTGCCTATGCATTTTCCTTTCAGGGGCTGGACGGGAAGGAAATCAGGTTGGCGGACTATGCCGGGAAACCCATTCTGATCGTGAACGTGGCCTCTCTCTGCGGATACACCCCGCAATATGCTGGGCTACAGCAGTTGCAGGAGCGCTTCGGCAAGCAGGGTTTGTTGATTGTCGGTGTCCCGTCCAACGACTTCGGATCGCAGGAGCCGGGCGGCGCCGATGAAATCAATCAAACTACTCACCGCTACGGCGTTTCTTTTCCGATCACCGCAAAGACGCCAGTGCGCGGGGCGTCGGCGCATCCGTTTTACAGATGGGCGGCAACCGAAAAGCCACTCGACCTGCCGCGCTGGAATTTTCACAAATACATCGTCGGCCGCGACGGCCATATCGCGGCGGTGTTTCCGACCGCCGTCGAGCCCGCGGACGCGCGCGTCGTCGCCGTGATCGCGAAGGAACTGAAAAACGATTGATACGGGCCTTGGCGCGCTCAGTTGTTAATGAGCGGGCGGGTTTCGTCGATGCGGTCGATCCGTTCGGCGCGCGGCGGCGGCGAATAAACCGGCTCCCGTTCGGTCACTTCATCCGCCGGTACCGGCCGCCAGTGGCCGAGTACGAAGAACACGATCAGCCCGCCCAGAATCGAAAGGTTCTTCTGGAACTGGATCAGGTTCTGCATCCAGGCGTCGCCGGTCATCGTCCAGAAATCGTGGAAGTAATAGGTGGCCGGGATGATAAACAGGATCAGAAGCAGCGCGCCGAGGCGGCTTGCAAAGTTCAGCGCCACCATCGCGCCGCCGATGATTTCGATCGAGGCTCCCGCGATCGCCAGGAGCATCGGCATTTTCATGCCGGTGCCGGTTTCGATCTGCGTGACCAAACCCGCGAGGAAGCCGGGAAACACCACCTCGGTCGAAATCATGTTGGCGGTTTTGGTGAGATCCATGAATTTGCTGATGCCGGAAATGATAAAAATCAGCGCGAACGCGATGCGTCCGATCATGAACAGTGCCAACATGCAGTATCTCCCTTACAGCCCCGAAATCGCCGTGGCATACGCGCCACCCGGCAGTCCACAACGGCGCGACGGGAGTTTGGTTCCCTTATTGCGGCGGAAACGAGGAATGCCCCAAGGAATGCCCAAGGCTGTTTATAGCTAAGTTATAACCGGGTGCGAAGCAGCATTGGCGGATGTGATTTTTTTCCGGACTGCACTATCCCCGCAATCCCAAGGGTAAGCCTCTTTCGGAATTGGCCTATTCATTCCCGGAAAAAATCCTGCACGCGGTTCACGAAACTGATATAGTTTGGATACGAACTGATTCGTTTTTTGCTCACGCAATTCGGAGGTTCCGCGAGTACCCCCACTCGTGAAGCCCCCTCAGTGCCTCCTCCCGGCGTGGCGTAAAAACTGAGGCGGCCGAAAGGCCGCCTCCTCGTTTTAAAAAATCCCTACATTGTCAGACTTTGCCTCGGGCCTTTCCCGGTCCGTGCAAAATCGCCGTGCGCAGCAACACGAAAATCACCAGCGCGTTGAAAACATGCCAGAGAAAATGCGTGCCGATGGGAATGGCCGCGCAGATATAAATATCAATCGTGCGCATGAACAACGAGATCGCAAACAGGACCGCTGCGATAAGCAGCCCGCGGCCCGCCTCGCGCTGTGCCTTGCTGCTTGTTTTGTGAAAAAATAACGGCGCGCCGACCAGGATCAGCGCGAACAGCGCCAGAAAATAACCGGCAGCGCGATTGAGAAACGCAGGCGGCACGAATCGCAGGGTCAGCACGGTGACTGCCTCAAATGCGGCGACCAACAGCAGGCTAGAAATAAAGCTGATCCCCGCGAAGCGGTAGAGCGCGAGAAACAGATAACCTGCGATGAAAATCGCAATCGGGATTACGTCGGCGAACCATGACCATTGGGTCGCGTGGGTGTGAAACATGAACGACCCGACGCCCACGGAAAACGCCACAACGATCAGCAACAGCACCGGCAGATCGCGGCCGCCGCGCTTCCGCCATAGCCAGAATCCGGCGAGGGCCGCGATGATAAAGGCGATATTGGAAATCGCGTTGAACGGCTCGTCCCAGAAACCGGGGCCGAAGCGTTCGCAGTAGCGGCCCATTCGCTCGCTGAAATCCATCCGGCAAGCTTAGCGGATCAGGCGATTTTCGCGAGGGGATTTTCCACAACGGAAGGACGCGGCCTGTCCATCGCCTCCACCAGCGCCAGATAAGAACTTGCGGGCAGCGGCGGTGCGAACACGAATCCTTGCGCCTCACCGACACCCTTGAGGCGGAGATACTCAACCTGCTCGAATGTTTCCACGCCCTCGGCAATTACATCCATATTCATGGTGCGGGCGAGTTCGACGAGCGTCTCGATGATGATCTGCGAGTAGCGCTCAGAGCTGATGGCATCAACGAACATTTTGTCGATCTTGATGATGTCGACGCCGAGCTTGAGCAAATACGACAAGCCACCGTGGCCAGTTCCCACATCGTCGATGGCGACTTTGACGCCGAGTTCTTGCAGCGATGCGATCACCTTTCGCGCTTCATCGAGGTCCGGCAGCGGCGCCCGCTCGGTGACTTCGAGCACCAGTTGATCGAAAGCGATCTTGGAATTGGAGAAAATCGCCTTCACATCATCGACGATTTTCGCGTCCTCGAAATGGCCGGCAAACAGGTTGAAGCCGAGCCGCAGATGCGGGCGGGCGGCATAGGTCGAGCCGACCTCCTCGATCGCGCGCCGCATCAATACGGTCGTCAGTTCATAGATAAGACCGGACTGCTCGGCGAGTGGAATGAAATGCGCCGGTGAAACCAGTGTGCCGTCGGGCTTGCGCCAACGCGCCAGCACTTCAGCGCCCCTTACACCGCCTTTCATTGTATCGACGGTCGGCTGGAAAAATGGAACGATCTCTCCATTTTTCATCGCAAGCTTGAGCGTAGCCACCGGATCATCCTGTTTCTTGCGAACAGTCAACCAGAACAACACAAGCGCGAATACGGCAAGAAACAACGAGCAGAAGCGGACAATGAATTGCAGATCCTGATATTCGACCGCGATAGCACGGCGGCTGCGTTCAGCAACGATCGTCATTGGATAACGGTCGGAGCGCTGCTCCACCGTGAGCGAACGGCCTTCGTCGAGCCCAGCACCTTCATCGCCAGTGGGACGAGCGGAGATCAGTTCACCGCTCGCCAGCATCAATCGTACACGCTTGATACCTTCGTCACGATCCATTCCAATTTCGGGGAGCAATGCTTCGGCAGCTACCAGCGTTGCTATCGAACGGCCATTTGGCCGCTCCAGCCGCATGTGCAGCGTGCGTTCCTGACGGTCACGAAAACGGGCAACCGCAATGGAAATGCGGTTGTCCGCTAGCTGAAATTCGCGTGAGATTGCGAGCGGTGGAAGCGCGGTACCCGCAGGCGTGCAAACCGGCTGGCCTTTTTCATTGAGTACGGCCATGCCTTTCATCGGCATGTTTGAGAACACCGCAAAGCGCATCGCCTCGATGAATTCGGGGCTGCAATCATCCCCGGCTTTCACGGCAAGATCGACCAGCGTTGTGATCGTGTGCTCAAGCCGCGTCTCCGCGAAACTGAGCGACGCGCGTGCCTGCGCGAGCAGCTTCTCGCGGGCGTGATCCTCGACATAGGATTCAAGCGTGTTGTCGAGCGTAAGAATCGGCACCACGGCGAGCAAAGCTCCGCCGATGGTCGCCGCGATCAAGAGCCGGGCTGAAGTCCGCACAGATCCTCTTACGTCCGCTCAAAACTGGAATTTGCCGAAGCGGGATTAAGAGGCCGTTAACGATGTGCTTTTCGAGTAAACCAGCCGGTTAATTAGAGGCTGATTTATTTCGAAGGAGGTGGAGCAAGACGGATATGCAGCTCCTTGAGCTGCTCCGGAGTCACCTCGGACGGCGCGCCCATCAGCAAATCTTCCGCGCGCTGGTTCATCGGGAACAGCACCACTTCGCGCAGATTTTCTTCCCCGCAGAGGAGCATCACGATGCGGTCGATGCCGGGCGCGATGCCGCCGTGCGGCGGGGCGCCGTAAGTGAGTGCTCGCAACATGCCGCCGAATTTTTTCTCGAGAACATCCTCGCCGTAGCCCGCGATGGCGAAGGCTTTTTTCATCACCTCGGGCCGGTGGTTTCTGATCGCACCGGAAGAAAGCTCGATACCGTTGCAGACAACATCGTACTGAATGGCCTTGATGCCCAGTATCGCGTCCTTGTTTGACGGATCAAGCTTCAGGAATTCATCCGGCTCCATGCCAGGCATCGAGAAAGGATTATGCGAGAAGTCGATTTTCTTCAGCTCCTCGTTCCACTCGTACATCGGGAAGTCAACGATCCAGCAGAACTCGAATTTGTCCTTGGCGATGAGTTGCAATTCCTCGCCAACCTTGATGCGGGCGGTGCCTGCGAATTTGACAAAATCCTTCGGCTTGCCGGCGACGAAGAAGCAAGCATCGCCGATGCCGAGCTTCAACTGATCGGCGATCTGCTTGGTGCGTTCGGGGCCGATGTTCTTGGCGAGCGGGCCTGCACCGCCCTCCTCGCCCTCGCGCCAGAAAATATAACCAAGTCCCGGC
>CAZUJE010000049.1:0-19218 GCA_964620215.1 uncultured Hyphomicrobiales bacterium | reverse complement strand
GTGCAGCAGACGCAGCCGTTGTTCATCTCGAACACTTCCTCGTCCGCGCCGACGACAAGATCGTTATCGATGCCGATCTCGCCGAATTCGTTGACGATCACGGCGTATTTCTTGCCGTGCGTTTCTGTCAGAATCCGGTTGAGCAGCGTGGTCTTGCCGGCGCCGAGATAGCCGGTGAGCACGGTGACGGGGATTTTGTCGGTCATTGAACAACGCTTTGATGGAGAATGCCCGTAACGTCCGGGCATTTCATCTAGGGGCTAAGCCGGATCGGGACAAGCCCGGCGTCAGCTCGAAAGCGCTACTTCAAGCTGCTTCACATTATGCCGCATCATCAGGAGATAGGTCGAAGCCGGGCCATTCGCTGCGGACAGCGCATCTGAAAACAAATCGCCGCCGATCTTCGCACCGGACTCCGAAGCGATCTGCTTTAAAAGCCGGGTATCCGCGATATTCTCCATGAACACGGCCGGAATCTTCTGCGCCTTGATCTGGCGGATGATTTTCGCCACGTCCTTCGCGGAAACATCGGCCTCGGTGGAAACGCCCTGCGGCGCGATGAAGTCCACGCCGTAGGCGGCTTTGAAATAGCCGAAAGCATCGTGTGATGTGATGATCCTGCGGCGATCGGCGGGAATCCGTGCAACCGCCGCCTTGATGTCCCGTTCCAGATCATCGAGTTTGATGAGATAGGCGGCGGCGTTTTTTTCGTAAACTTCCTTGCTTGCCGCGTCGGCTGCAATCAGCGCATCGCGGATATTCGCGGCATAGAGTTTGACGTTCTCGACCGATTGCCATGCATGCGGATCGGTGTCGCCGTGATCGTGGCCTTGATGCGCCACCATCTTCAAAGGCTTCACGCCCTTGCTCGAAACAACAACAGTTGCTTTTGAGCCCGAGGATTTCACTAGCCGTTCCATCCAGCCCTCGAAGCCAAGGCCGTTCGTGAAGACGATTTTCGCGGAAGCCAGTTTCTTCGCGTCGTTCGGCGACGGCTGATACACATGCGCGTCGCCGTCGGGACCGACTAGCGAATGCAACTCAACACGGTCCCCGCCGACATTTTTCACAAGATCCGCAAGAATCGAGAATGTCGCGACAACGGGGATTTTCTCTTGCGCGCTTGCAGAAGAAATCCCTGCGAACAAAATCGCAGCCGCAAAAAATATTCTAAGAGCCGGCATCGTTTTCTCCTTCAGGCTTCGAGATGACGGCCCGGAACGAATTTGCGCCTGAGTCCGCCAACCGGGCCAAGCACAAGCGAAAGCAGATAGAAAATTCCCGCCACCAGAATGATCGATGGCCCGGATGGGGCGCCGGAGTGATAGGAGACGAGCAGGCCGGAAACGCCGGACAGCATCGCGAGTAAAATCGCCACGATGACCATCCGGGTAAGATCGGCGGACCAGAACCGCGCGGCGGCGGCGGGCAGCATCATCAGCCCGACGGCCATGAGGGTGCCGAGCGCGTGAAAGCCGCCGACCAAATTCAAAACGACCAACGCCAGAAAGGCGAGATGCGTCGGCGCGCCCGCTCCGCTCACCGAACGCAGGAAGCCCGGATCGACACATTCCAGCACCAGCGGACGCCAGACAATGGCCAATACGAACAGCGAGATTGTCGCGAAGCTCGCGAGCGTCATCAGCGTGGCGTTATCGAGCGCCAGCACTGAGCCGAACAGAACATGTAAGAGATCGATGTTCGAGCCTTTGACCGAGACTATCAGCACCCCGATGGCGAGCGAGATCAGATAAAACGCCGCAAGCGAAGCATCTTCCTTCAGATCGGTCGCGCGCGAGACGAGCCCCGCGCTGAGCGCCACGGTGAAGCCGGCGATCACGCCGCCCACAGTCATCGTGAAAAGATCGAGCCCTCCCGCCGCCAGAAAGCCGATGGCGGCACCCGGCAGAATGGCGTGCGCCATCGCATCGCCCATCAGGCTCATCCGCCGCAGCATCAGAAATACGCCGACCGGCCCGGCTCCCAGCGCCAGCGCCAACATTCCGACCAATGCGCGGCGCATGAACTCAAACTCAACAAACGGGGAAATCAGCGCGTCATAGATCATCACGCCGCATCTTCCTTGCAGACGCCGGCGTGATCGTCGAAAGCCTCGCACATGCGCCGCGCACGAAGCAGATTTTCGGCGTGCAGCACTTCCCGCGTCGGCCCCCACGCCACCGGCTCGCGCGCGAGCAAAAGCGTTTCCGGAAATTTGTCTTTCACGATCTCGTTGTCATGCAGCACCGCCATCACGGTGCGTTGCTCGCCATGCCAGCGAGCGATGATCTCGAGCAAATCGGAAACCGTGCGCGTGTCGAGCGAAACGAAAGGCTCATCCAGCAAAATCAACCGCGCATCCTGCAACAGAAGCCGCGCGAACAGCGCCCGCTGCATCTGCCCGCCCGAAAGCGTGCCGATGCTGCGATTCTCGAATCCCGACAGGCCGACCGTCGCGATAGCCTGCTGGATCAGTTCGCGCTCCTTGCGCCCGATGCCGCCGAGCAGACCGGAACGCCGCCACAGACCCATCGAGACGAGATCGTAAACCGCGATCGGGAAACTGCGGTCGATTTCGGCGATCTGCGGCAGATAGGCGACATCGCGCGTGAGATGCTTGCGTTCGATGGAGCCGGCGAGCGGCGGCAGCGCGCCGACAATCCCTTTCAGCAAAGTGGACTTGCCCGCGCCGTTCGGCCCGATCACGGCGAGCAACGCTCCCTCCTTCACCGCGCCATCGAGATGATGCACGGCGGGGTGCCGGTCATAGCCGAGCGTGAGGTCGCGGAAATTCAGAACAGCCGACATCAGCTCACCGCCCAGTAAACCGCGGCCCACAACGCCAGCGACAAGAATGCCGCTATGGCGAGTCTTACCCCTGCCGAAAGCCGCAGGAGAGAAAGGGCGACTTCCGCAGAGGGGTGAGAATGAGAGCCGTGGTCATGCATGTGTAAGCAGGCCTCATGTGTAAGCAGGCCTCTTGCCTGATTTGTTACAATATATCATTTAAGGGCAGGAGAGGCAATATGACGGGCAGCACGCGCTATCCGCTTGCCGGACTTAATCCAGCGGCCCGTCTTTCAGCCGCTTCAGGTCAAAGCGATTCACGTCTTCGAGCAACTCGATAAAAGCCTTCGCGCCGAAGTCGGCGGCTGCCTCGCCTTTATCCCTGGTTGCCGTCTTGGCATTGCCGAGCGCGCCAGCGGGATTGAGATCCTGCGTCAGCCAGGCAAAACCCGCCGGCCGCTCCGACCGCAGCTTCGCGAATTCTTTTTCCATCGTAATGCTTTCCGGCAGGAAATCCGCGAGCTTGTCTTTTTTCACGCTCTCCTCGCGGAAGGCGAGCATCAGCGACGTCTCGATGTCGCCCGCGTGAATGCCGTGAATGCGTTCGACGTCCGTGAACATTCCCGCCGGATAACCAAAACGGCTCCACGATGCGTTGACCGCGAGCATCCCGGTATTCACCCGCAAATTCCGCGAGACGAGGTCCATGATCGGACTGTTGCCGCCATGCGAATTCACGATCACGAGTTTTTTCACGCCCGCCCGATGCACGCTCTCGCCGATCTCAGTCCAGGCGCGGATCGCCGTCTCAGCGGAAATCGTGAGCGTGCCAGGATAGGCGATGTGCTCGTTTGACTTGCCGATCGATTGCACCGGAAGAAACGTCACCGGCAGCTTCTCGGGCAGGAGCTTCATCACCCGCGCGAGATAACCCTCGGCGATGTAGCTATCGACGCCCACCGGCAGATGCGGCCCATGCTGCTCGACCGCCGCGATGGGAAGCACGGCGATCCAGCGCGCGGCATCAGCCCCGCGGAAATCTTCCCACGTCATGTCGGTCCACAGGCGTTTTGGAAGCATGGTTCGCTCGCAAATTCCGCCGCACCCTATGGGCAGAGGTAACCGCCTGCAAGCGCGGCGCGGAATATGCTTAATTGCATCCCGGATGGGCAGAAAATAAGCCCGCGCCGAAAATTTGACGTGGCTAATCCGCCCTTCGCATATTCACGTCTTGAAGTGCGGCAAGCCCCATGCTGATTGCGGAATTGAAGATGAAGAGGCCAAGGATGTTTTGCCACACGACGAGAATCGCAGCACTTCTGGCGGCAACCCTGCTGGCCGCTCCCGCCGGCGCGCTCGACAAGGTGACCTTCGGCACCAACTGGGTGGCCGAGGCGGAGCATGGCGGCTTCTATCAGGCGATCGCCGACGGCACCTATGCCAAATACGGCCTTGAGGTGACGATTCTCCCGGGCGGCCCTTCGATCAACAACCGCATCCTCCTGCCCGCGGGCAAGCTCGATTTCGTCATGGCCGCTAACATCATCCAGGCCTTCGACACGGTCGAGCAGAAAATCCCCACCATCGCGGTGGCGGCGATCTTCCAGAAGGATCCGCAGGTGCTGCTCGTGCACCCGGACCGCGGGATCGAGACATTCGCCGATCTGAAAAAACTGAACATCCTCGTTTCATCGGAAAGCACCGCCACTTTTTATCCCTGGCTGAAATCCGAACACGGTTTCCGCGACGACCAGATCAGGCCGTACACTTTCAACCCGCAGCCGTTCCTCGTGAACAAGAACGTGGCGATGCAGGGCTATGTGACCTCGGAACCTTACGTCGTCGAGCGCGAAGGAAAGTTCAAGCCGAAAATCTTTTTGCTCGCGGATCACGGCTTCGACACATACTCGACGACGATTGAAACACGCCTTGATTTGATCCAGAAAAATCCCGGCCTCGTGCAGCGCTTCGTCGATGCCTCGGTGATCGGCTGGTACAATTATCTTTATGGCGACAACAAAGCCGCCAACGAACTCATCAAGAAGCACAATCCGGAAATGACCGATGGCCTGATCGCTTTTTCCATCGGCAAGATGAAGGAATACGGCATCGTTGATTCCGGCGACTCGCTTTCGATGGGCATAGGCGCCATGACCGATGCCCGGATCAAGAGCTTCTTCGACAAGATGGTGGAGGCGGGCGTCATCAAGCCCGGTCTCGACTGGCAAAAGGCTTTCACCACCGCTTTTGTGAATAAAAAGGTCGGGCTGGAGCTGCGGCCGAAATAATCCGCGCGGACACGGCTTTTTTCCGCGCGGCGTATATAATGCGAGCAACATGCCCGCCGCCCTTTCGCATTCCAAAATAAAGCCAGCGCTCGCTTCCTTTCGAGGCGTGGGAAAAACATTCCCCAATGACGTGACTGCGATTGAAGGACTCGACTTCTCGATTCGCGAAGGCGAATTCCTGAGCCTGCTCGGCCCTTCCGGTTGCGGAAAATCCACCGCCCTGCGGCTGTTGGCCGGACTTGCCGCGCCGAGCACAGGCTCAATCGATTGGCAGGATGGAACTGCGGCACGCGAAACCGGATTCGTGTTTCAGGAACCGACGCTGATGCCCTGGGCCACGGTGCTCGGCAATGTGCGCTTGCCCTTGCGCCTGACAGGAACCAGCGGGCGCGCCGCTGAGCTCCGCATTGATGACGCGCTGAGGCTCGTCGGCCTCAACGATTTCCGCGACGCCTATCCGCGTGAACTGTCGGGCGGCATGAGGATGCGCGTCTCCATCGCGCGCGCGCTGGTGACACAGCCAAAGCTGCTGCTGATGGATGAGCCTTTCGCGGCCCTCGACGAAATCACCCGCTTCAAGCTGAACGACGACTTGCGTGTCTTGTGGAAGCAGCTTGGCTGCACCATCGTATTCGTGACGCATTCGGTTTTTGAATCCGTCTATCTCTCAAACCGGATTCTGATGTTCACGCCAAGACCGGGAAAAATCGCCGCCGAATTTGAGGTTGAAACCACCGAGCCCCGCGAAGGACATTTCCGAACGTCGCCGGAATACGGCCAGAAATGCCGCGAGGTTTCCACCACGCTAGCCCAGGTCATGGGAGGGCGGTGATGGAGACGAAAAACAATTCCGTGAAATCTACGCTTGGACGCGCGCAACGCTGGCCTTATTTCATCTTGCCGCTGCTCGCGCTCTCCATCGCCATTACTGCTTGGCAGTTCATTGTGAATTATTTTTCGATCCCCCATTACATCCTGCCGTCGCCGAAACTCGTTCTCGACACGCTGATCGCCGACCGCGAACTGCTCGGCGCGTCTTTGCTCGTGACGCTGAAAACAACAGCGCTGGCGCTACTAATCTCAACCCTCGCAGGCGTGGCGCTCGCAATCCTGCTCGCCAGCTCCCGCATCGCCGAATACACGCTGTTTCCCTTCGCGGTGATCCTGCAAGTGACGCCGCTGATCGCCATCGCGCCAATCCTGCTGATTTATCTTGAGCCAAACACCGCCGTTCTTGTTTGCGCCTGCATCGTCGCTTTCTTCCCGGTGCTGTCGAACACGGTGCTCGGCTTGAATTCCATCGATCCGAATCTGCGCGATCTGTTCACGCTCTACGGCGCGGGCCGCATCAAAACACTTCTCTGGCTGCGCATCCCGGCCGCCCTGCCCTATTTTCTCGGCGGCCTGCGCATCGCGGGCGGGCTTGCGCTGATCGGCGCGGTGGCGGCGGCGATCGCCGCCGGCGTCGCGGGGCGTGGTTCCGGCCTCGCTTACAGGATTGTTGAATCCAGTTATCGCCTCAACGTGCCGCGCATGTTCGCGGCGCTGATTTTGATTTCTCTCGCCGGCATTGCCATATTCGCGATCCTGAATGTGCTGCAATATCTCGCCTTGCGGCGCTGGCACGAGAGCGCGCTGGGAACGGAACAATAATGCTGAAGAAAATTCTGGCGGCGCCTCCGGACACACTGCCGGCGGCGAATGACCCCCGCGCAAGGCTGATCGGCATCGGCCTCATCTGCGCGGCGCTGGTCTGTTTCGCTTGTCTCGACACGATCGCAAAACTGCTGTCGCAGCATTTGCACACGCTCGAAGTCGTGTGGGCGCGCTACGCCGGTCACTTCCTGATTTCACTCGCCTTCATCAATCCATGGACGATACCAGGCTTGTTTTCCACCAAGCGCCCCGCGCTGCAAATGGTCCGTTCCGCATTGCTGTTCGCTTCCACCGTCTTCAATTTCTTCGCGCTGAAATATCTGCAACTCGATCAGGCATCGGTGATCGCGTTCATGACGCCGTTTATCATCGCGATTTTCGCCGGCCCTCTGCTGGGTGAATGGATCGGCTGGCGGCGCTGGCTCGCGATCATCGTCGGCTTTCTCGGCGTGATCGTGATCGCGCGGCCGGGTGCCGGCGGAATTCATCCGGCAGCGATCCTCTCGATTTTGAGCTGCATCGCCTATGCGCTCTACAACATCACCACGCGCATGCTCGCGAGCCAGGATTCCACCGCGACCACATTGTTCTATTCCTCGCTCGTCGGCTTCATCGCGGCCTCGGTTCCGCTTCCGTTCGTATGGACTACTCCCGGCGATCCATGGATCGTTTTCGGGATGGTCATGATCGGCGCCTTCGGCCTGATCGGACATATGCTTTTGATCATCGCGCACCGCTATGCGCCGGCGGCGATCCTGGCGCCGTTCATCTACACCCAGATCATCTGGTACGCGGCGGGCGGTTTTCTGGCGTTTGGAGATGTACCAAACGCTTTCACGCTCGCGGGTGCGGCCATCATCATTTCCTCCGGCTTGTATCTTCTCTACCGCGAGCGGGCGAAAAAAGCCGACGCCGCGCTCAAGGCGCAGACCGGCGAGTAGTTGGCGTTGCTTATTGATCGCCGGAAGGGCTAGTTTCGCTCCCATCCAAGGCCGAGAGGCCCATCAATCCGACAGAGGTTGAGTAATGGCGAGGAAACCTGCGCGCGCGCCGAACGACGACATCGGCGAGGATGTCCGGCTTCGCATGTACCGCATGCTGGTCGAAATCCGCGAAGCCGAACAGCGCGCGTTCGATCTGTTCCTGCAAAATCTCGTGAAAGGGACGAGTCATCTTTCATTGGGTCAGGAAGCGGTAGCCACCGGCTTTGCCTGCGCCATGAAACCCGGCGACCTTTCGTTCTGCACTTATCGCGGACACGCCCACACGCTGGCGCGGGGCGTGCCGGTTGAGAAAGTGCTCGGCGAACTCATGCAGCGCGACAACGGTCTCATGCGAGGCAAGGGCGGCTCGATGCACCTGACATCCGAAGAACATGGTGTAATGGGCTCATACGCGATTATCGGCGCACATCTGCCGATTGCCTGCGGTGCCGCTTGGCGCGCGCAATATAAGGGGCATTCCGATGTGTCGGTTTGTTTCTTCGGCGATGGCACAACTAACATCGGCGCATTTCACGAGGCGCTGAATTTCGCCGCTGTCTGGAAGTTGCCGGTGATTTTCGTCTGCGAAAACAATCTCTACATGGAATACACGCCGATTGGCGAAGTGACGGCAGTCGAGCACCCCGCCGCCGGCCGCGCTTCCGCTTACGGGCTGGAAGCAATCGTCATCGACGGTCAGGACGCCGATGAAGTCTATCGCGCGGCCATGAAGGCTTACGAAAAGGCCCGCGCAGGCGGCGGGCCTTCGTTGATCGAATGCATGACCTATCGCTACAGCGGTCACTCGCGCGCGGATCCGGCGAAGTATCGCCCCGAAGGAGAGCTGGATAAGTGGCTGAAGCGCGATCCAGTGAAAATCTATCGGGAACGTCTTTTGCAATTCGGCATCGATGAGAAGGTGATCGAGAAAATCGACGCCGATGTCATGAAGGTCATCGACGACGCCACCGAGAAATGCAAAGCGGCGCCCATGCCGCCTTTGGATATTCTGACGACCGACGTCTATGCCGACGGAGGCTGGGCATGGCGGAACTGACCTACCGCGACGCCGTGGCGCGCGGCATCGCACAGGAAATGGCGCGCGATCCCGACGTTGTATTTCTGGGCGAGGATGTCGCGAAAGCGGGCGGCGTGTTCAAGGCGACCGTCGGCCTGCTCGAACAATTCGGGCCGCTGCGGGTCAGAGACACGCCGATTTCAGAACAGGCGATTCTGGGTGCTGCAATGGGTGCAGCCATGACCGGGTTGAAGCCGATTGCCGAAATCATGTTCTCGGATTTCTTCGCCGTGTGCTTCGACTACATCGCCAACGAATTTTCGAAGAGCCGTTACATGTCGAACGGCCAGACCAAATGCCCGCTTGTTGTCCGCACCGGCAACGGCGCCGGTTCCCGCTTTGGCGCGCAACACAGCCAGAGCGTCGAAAACTGGTGCATGATGATTCCGGGCCTGAAAGTCGTGGCTCCTTCCAATCCGCGCGATGTGATCGGCCTGCTCGCCGCCGCCGTGCGCGATCCCGACCCGGTGATTTTTCTCGAGCACAAATCGCTTTACGCCACGAAAGGCGAAGTACCAGACGGCGAGATCGTGGATTCACTCGGCACCGCCAGCATCGTCCGTCCCGGCAGGGACGCAACCATTCTGGCACTCGCCTTGATGGTGCCGCGCGCGCTTGCCGCCGCGGAAAAACTGAAGGCCGATCACAATATCGATTGCGAAGTGATCGACGTGCGCTCGCTGGTGCCGCTCGATACGCAGACGATCTTGGGTTCGCTCGCCCGCACGCATCACCTTTTTACGGTGGAAGAAAATCCTCGGCTTTGCGGCTGGGGGGCGGAGATCGTCTCCATCGCTGCCGATGAGGGATTTTACGATCTCGACGGGCCACCAGTGCGCATCACCACCCCGCACATCCCGCTGCCTGCTGCTGACATTCTCGAAGACATCGCGCTGCCAACGGTTGATAGAATTGCCGACCGCGTGAAGCGCTCGCTTGGAGCATAACCATGTATGACAATCTGCTCGCCAATGTGCCGACCGACCTCTGGATCGGCGGCAAGTGGAAAAAATCCTCCGACGGTGAACGCTTCGATGTAACTGATCCTGCCACCGAACGCACGATCGCTTCGGTGGCAAGCGCAAGCGTTGAGGACGCCAAAGCCGCGATTGATGCAGCCCATGGCGCATTCGAAAGCTGGGCAGCTCGCAAACCACGCGAGCGTGGTGAAATTCTCCGCAAGGCGTTCGAACTCATCATGCGTGACTCCGAACGGCTCGCGAAACTCATCACCATCGAGAACGGCAAGGCACTTTCCGACTCGCGTGGTGAAGTCGCCTATGCCGCTGAATTCTTTCGCTGGTTCGCCGAGGAAGGCGTCCGCAATTCCGGCGACATGCGCATGGCTCCATCCTCGGGCGCGCGTATCCTTGTGCATCACAAGCCGGCGGGCGTTGCCGTGCTGGTGACGCCGTGGAATTTTCCGGCTGCGATGGCGACCCGCAAGATCGGCCCGGCGCTGGCGGCGGGTTGCCCGGTAGTGCTAAAGCCCGCGTCCGAAACGCCACTCACCATGCTGGCCCTGATGCCGATCCTGGAAGAAGCAGGCGTGCCCGCCGGCGTCGTCAACGTCATTCCCTCCCGCCGCTCTGGCAAGGTCGTTGATGCGATGCTGCACGATCCGCGCACGCGCGTTGTTTCCTTCACCGGCTCCACGGAGGTCGGCAAGAAGCTGCTGCACGGCGCTGCCGACAATGTATTGAAAACCGCGATGGAGCTTGGCGGCAACGCGCCCTTTATCGTGTTCGAGGACGCCGACATCGATGCCGCCATTGACGGCGCCATGGTCGCGAAGATGCGGAATATGGGCGAGGCCTGCACCGCCGCGAACCGCTTTTACGTGCATGAGAAGGTCCACGACGATTTCGCGAAAAAGCTCACCGCGAAAATGGGTGGGCTGAAAATGGGCAACGGCCTCGATGACGGCGTGGCACTCGGCCCGCTCGTGAATGCCGAGGGCCGCGACAAGGTCATTGAGCTTGTCGATGATGCCGTGAAAAAAGGCGCGAAGATTCTGGTCGGCGGCAAAAAGCCGGAAGGTCCGGGCTATTTCTATCCGGCCACCGTGCTCACCAATGTCCCGGATAGCGCCGCCATGCTGAACGAGGAAATTTTCGGTCCTGTCGCCTCGATCCAGACCTTCAAGAGTGAAGACGAAGCGATCAAGCGCGCAAACGACACCGAGTACGGCCTCGTCGCCTATCTCTACACTGGCGACATGAAACGCGGCCTGCGCGTCTCCGAAAAACTCGACTTCGGCATGATCGGGCTCAATCGCGGGCTTGTATCCGATCCCGCAGCCCCCTTCGGCGGCATGAAGCAATCGGGCATTGGCCGCGAGGGCGCGCATGAAGGCCTGATGGAGTTTATGGAAACCCAGTATATTTCGACAAACTGGTAGGCATCGGAGAAGGCGCTTGGATATTCTGATGCCTCAGCTCGGCGAAACGGTTGCCGAGGGCAAGATCACCAAATGGTTCAAGAAGGCGGGCGACAGGATCAAGCCCGGCGAAAATCTGTTTGAAATCGAGACCGACAAGGTTTCGATGGAAGTGCCTTCGACCAGTGCCGGCACGCTTTCGGAAATCCGGGTCAAGGCCGGAGAAGTCGCGCCGGTCGGCGCGATTGTTGCTGTTATTTCCGGTGCGGGTGATACCTCCGCGTCCGCTGCAAAAACTCCCGCGCCCGCCCCTGCTCCAAAACCTGCCGCTGCGAAGCCAGTGCTAAACTACGCGCCGCAAGTGGCAGCCAAGGGTGCAGCCATCAAACTGGATCCTTTTTTCGAGGTCCGCACGCCGGAAGGAAATTTCGGCCCCGCGATGATTGGCGGAAGATCGACCACCCCGCTCGCGCGACGCCTTGCAAAGGAAACCGGAATTGACCTCTCGCGTATTCAGGGCAGCGGACCGCACGGAAGAATTGTCGCGCGCGATGTTCAATCCGGCGGGGCAAGAATGCCCGCCGCTATCGCTTCCGGCCTATCGAGTGCCGAGATCAAGGCGCTATACGCAACCACGCCGCATGAGGAAATTCCGCTCGACGGAATGCGGAAGACCATTGCAACGCGACTCGTGCAGGCCAAGCAGACGATCCCGCATTTCTATCTGAGCATGGACATCGATGTGGGCGCGCTGCTTAAGCTGCGCAAGGATGCAAATGCTGCGGTCCCAAAGGACAAGGACGGCAATCCCGCCTTCAAGCTGTCGCTCAACGATTTCATCATCAAAGCCTGGGCCTGGGCGCTGCAAACCGTGCCTGCGGCGAATGCCGTGTTCGCCGAAGACAAAATCCTCCGTTTCAAACAGTCCGATATTGCCGTCGCCGTCGCGATCGATGGCGGGCTGGTGACGCCCGTGATCCGTAACGCGGAAGCAAAAACCGTGCGTGCGATCTCCGAAGAGATGCGCGATCTCGCTGCGCGCGCCAAATCAAAAAAACTGAAGCCCGCCGAATACCAAGGCGGCTCCAGCGCCATTTCCAATCTCGGCATGCACGGCGTGCGGGAATTCGCGGCAATTATCAATCCGCCACATGCGACTATTCTCGCGGTCGGCGCCACTCGCCGGCAGGCGGTTGAGCCGGCTGGCGGCGGCATTGCCTTCGCCAGCGTCATGACCGTAACACTTTCCTGCGACCACCGCGCCGTCGATGGCGCGCTTGGCGCCGAACTCCTCGGCGCATTCAGGAATTTCATCGAGAAGCCGGTCACGGCGCTCGTTTGAACCCCGCCCGCTTGCCCGGTATTCCTTCTTGATATCGCAACGATCAATTCGATAGATTGCGGACTCCTATTCATTCTTTGTTCTGGAAATTGAAATGGCGACTGAAAAACCCGATTTGTTCATGGCTGGACCGATGCTCCCCATGATCGAGGAAAGCCTGAGCGATACTTTCACGATTCATCACTACGCGAAGGTGGCGGACAAACCTGCATTTCTCGAAAGCATCGGCCCCAAAATTGTCGCGGCGACCCTGGGCGGGCAGGCAATCGTCAACGCGGACATCATGAAGAAAATGCCGAAACTCGAAATCGTTTCGAATTTCGGCGTGGGCTACGACACGGTTGACGTCAAATATGCGGCCGAGAACGGCATCATCGTCACCAATACGCCGGACGTCTTGAACGAAGAAGTCGCCGACACGACGCTTGGCTTGATGCTCTCCACAGTCCGCGAACTTCCGCAGGCCGAACGCTATCTGCGCGAAGGAAAGTGGCTTCAGAAAGCGTATCCGCTGACGCCGGCATCACTGCGTGACCGGACCGTGGGAATCATCGGCATGGGCCGCATCGGCAAAGCGATTGCAAAGCGGATCGAAGCTTTCGGCATGCCAATCGTCTATCACAGCCGCAGCAAGGCCGGGGGCGTCAGCTTCAGGCACTATCCTGATCTCGTCACGATGGCGCGTGACGTGGACATCCTGATCGCGATTATTCCCGGCGGAGCCGCCACCAAGAATATGATCAATGCGAAGGTGCTGGAGGCGCTGGGGCCGACAGGGATTTTCATCAACGTCGCGCGCGGCTCGGTCGTGGACGAACCTGCGCTGGTCGAAGCGCTGCGTACGAAGAAAATCATGTCAGCCGGCCTCGATGTGTTCGCCGACGAGCCGCGCGTACCGAAGGAGCTGATGGAGATGGAGAATGTCGTACTTCTGCCGCACGTCGCTTCGGCTTCGGTATTCACGCGCCGTGCCATGGGCCAGCTTGTTGTCGACAATCTGAAAGCATGGGCAGCCGGCAAGCCGCCGCTAACGCCAGTGGTCGAAACGCCCTATCCTCCCAAGCGGAAGTAAGCCCGAAAACCGCATGCGATTTTGGACCGGCCTAGTTTTTGCGTTTTTGCTGCTTGCGGTCCCCACCGCCGGGCAAGCGCCTTCCGGCGCGCCAAAACTTGATCTGGCTGCCATCCGCGCACTTGCGGTGAATTATGAACTCAGCAGCGCCGACGGTACCCGCAAATGCTCGATCGCGCTCGATGCCCGGCCGCTAGGCGCAAGTTTCGCATTGAACCTGAATCGTCAGGCCTGCGGCTCGATGTTTGGCTTCATGAACGAGGTGAACGCCTGGCAGCCCGGCGTCGCCGGCGCGATTTTGCTGGTCGGTGCAAACGCCCGTGTTATTGCCGAGTTCACCGAAGGCGTCGGCGGCATTTATGAAGCGTTGCGCGAAGGAGACGGCGTTTATTTCCTCGCCAACCTGCAATTCGTCGATCCTGCAAACCGCGTGCAGGCGGCAGACGTATTCGGTGAATGGAATTTTTCCCGGCCCGGCGCCGGCGTTATCTGCCGGGCCACACTGACCGACCAGGTCGCGGGTGAGGAATTGTTCACCGTTAAACTCCAGCCGAAATGCGACGCCGCAATCGAAAAATTCGCTCCGGTCGCATGGAAATTGCAGCGCGGAGATCTGTTGCTGTTGTCAGCGTCCGGAGAAAGTCTGCGCTTCGAGCGGCAGGAGAATGTCTGGAACAGGGTGCCGGACAAGCCGCGGCCGCTCCAGTTGACCCGGCCTTAATTCTATTATTGAGCATGATCTATACCGAAAACCGGTTCCCGCTTTCGGAATCGTGCTCTAGGAAATCAGCCGCATTCCTTTCAGGCTCGAATGCCCTTCCTTGCCCACGATGATGTGGTCATGGACTTCGATGCCAAGCGGCCTGGCGACTTCGATAATCTGTTTCGTCATCTGGATGTCCGCGGAGGACGGTGTTGGATCGCCCGAAGGATGATTGTGGACAAGGATGATCGCGGTCGCGGACAATTCCAGCGCACGCTTCACGACCTCGCGCGGATACACGGGCGTATGATCCACCGTGCCTGTCTGCTGCACTTCGTCGGCGATGAGTTGGTTGCGCTTGTCGAGGAAAATGATGCGGAACTGCTCCTTGTCCGCGAAAGCCATCGAGGTGCGGCAATAATCCAGCACGGAGGACCATGACGAGAGCGCGGTGCGTTTGCGGACGCGCCCGCGCGCGAGGCGATTGGCGGCCGCCTGCACGATCTTGAGTTCTCCGATGGCTGCTTCACCAAGCCCTTCCACTTCCGCAAGCCGCGCGGGCGCTGCCGACACCACTTCGGCAAAGGAACCGAAGCGCTCAAGCAGGGATTTGGCGAGCGGCTTCACATCTCGCCTGGGCAGCGCGCGAAACAAGACAAGCTCAAGCAATTCGTAATCCGCAAGCGCATCCGGGCCAGCCTCGCGAAAACGGTCACGCAACCGCTCGCGGTGACCGTGATAATGCGGCTGTTCCTTGAACCCGTTAGCCGGCTTTCCTGTACCGGAACGCATTGCGAACCTGCCTAGGCGGCGTAAGGCGGCTTGTGAAAACCCTTGGGCGAGAGCGTGAAAATTTCGACGCCGGTCTGTGTCACGCCGACCGTGTGTTCGAACTGCGCGGACAAGGACCGGTCGCGCGTGACTGCGGTCCATCCATCGGACAGAACCTTTACATGCGGACGGCCGAGATTGATCATCGGCTCGACGGTAAAAAACATTCCGGGCCGCAGCACCGGACCTTCTCCCGGCTGGCCGACATGCACCACGTTCGGCTCGTCGTGAAACAGACGGCCGACGCCGTGGCCGCAGAAGTCGCGCACAACGCTCATATGGTTCGGCTCGACCACCGCCTGAATCGCCGCGCCGATGTCGCCGGTGGTGCTGCCGGGGCGGATCGTATTGATGCCAGCCATCATCGCGTCGTAAGTAACATCGACGAGTTTTTCAGCCCTGCGCGGCACTTCTCCCACCAGATACATGCGGCTGGAGTCGCCATGCCAGCCATCGAGGATCAGCGTCACGTCGATATTGACGATGTCGCCGTCGCGCATGGCCTTGTCGTTCGGAATGCCGTGGCAAACCACATGATTGATCGAGGTGCAGATTGACTTGCCGTAACCGCGATACATCAACGTCGCCGGAAGCGCGCCACGATCCATCGCAAATTCAAAGACCAGCCGGTCCAGTTTCTCGGAGGCAGCGCCCGGTTTCACATATCCAACCAGCAGATCGAGCGCCTCGGCAACGAGCTGGCCTGCCCGGCGCATGCCGGCAAAGCCTTCCTCGCCGTGCAGCTTGATCTGCCCGGTTTTGCGCAATGGCGCTGATGTGGCCTCGATATAGGACATTCCTGTCTCCGCTGAGCCCTTGAATTTAGGGCATGGAGCGGTTCGCGCAAGCAGAACGCTTAACCCAGTACCGGGATCGGCCTGACCGCCGTTATTTCTTCCGGGGTGACGCGGCAGACCAGCGCCTGCGCCTCCACGCCCCGTTCCAGCGCCCGGTCGAAGGCCTTGCCGTAAGCAGGGTCGATGTCGCGGGCGAGTGAAAAGCTTTCGGCCGAGCCGATCTGGATCAGAAACACCACCATGGCGCGGGCGCCACGCTCCGCTTCATCGCCGAGATCGCCCATATGCTTCGCCGCACGGGCGCTCACGCAGTCAGGAAACTCAGCGCGGCACGGCTGCCGCATCATGTGGACGTTCTTCACTTCGAGATAACAGGGCGGTTTGCCTTCCTGCTCCAGCAGAAAATCCACGCGGCTTGCCTTCGCGTATTTCACCTCACGGCGGATGGTTTTGTATTCCTCGACGCCGGGCAAAATTCCGTCAGCGATGGCTTCAGCTACAATCCTGTTCGGATGGCCTGTGTTCACGCCGGCAAGTTCAGGGCTGCTTCCGAAATTCACCTCAACCAGTTCCCAGCTATAGGGGAGCTTGCGCGTTGTGCTTTCAGACTTCGACAGGAAAACTCTACTCCCCGGCACGACCAGTCCGAGCATCGCGCCGGGATTGGCGACATGCACCGTGGTCTCGCCGCCGTCAGGCAGCACAACATCGGCCAGGAAACGCTTGTAGCGGCGGATGAGCGTCGCCGGGATCAAGGGCTTTTCAAAGCGCATGATTTTCAGGCGGCGAACTTGCCGCCGAGTTCGTCGTCAATGTGGATCCGGACGATCTCGTCGAATTTCTCCTCGGCACGGAAGCCAAGTTTCAGCGCGCGCTGCGCGTCGAAAACTTCCGGCCATCCCGCGACGATCCTTTCAACAAGTGGATCGGTCTCGCGACGGATGCGTGAAGCAACTTTATCTCCCGCCACACGGCGCAAAGCCGCAAGCTGCTCACCCACCGTGCAGGACACGCCGGGCATGTTGAGATTGATGCGTGTGCCGAGTTGCCCGCGCGTGAGTCCCGCCGCATGAATGAGAAATCCGATAGCCGCGCGCGGACTTGCATGGGTGTGACGGATCGATTCGGCGACGGGCAATACCGCCATCTCGCCTGCCAGCGGCTCGCGGATGATGCCGGAGAAAAAACCGGACGCCGCCTTGTTCGGCTTGCCAGGCCGCACGCAGATTGTCGGTAGTCTGATGCCGACACCTTCCACAAAACCGCGCCGCGTGTAATCGGAAAGCAACAACTCGCTCATCGCCTTCTGCGTGCCGTAGGAGGTGAGCGGCGTGAGGTGGAATTCGTCGCGGATCATGTCCGGGAACGGCGCGCCGAATACCGCGATGGAAGAAGTGAAAATGAATTTCGGGCAGTAGCCGCCGCCAGCCTTGCGCACCGCCTCTAGCAATGCGCGGGTGCCGTCGAGATTGACACGGTAGCCCTTGTCGAAATCCGTTTCCGCTTCGCCTGATACGACACCAGCCAGATGAAAAAAGAAATCAGGGCGGTCCGCGACCGCCCTCTCGGCTTCGCCCGGCGCGGCAAGATCAGAAATCCAGGCATCCCACTTGCCGGAAATATTCTGTGGCACCGCAGGCTGCACGACATCGATTAGCGTAAGGCGCTCGATTTTCTTGCCGTTGATCGCGCCGTCCTTCGCCAGACGCTCGGTCAGCTTGCAGCCGATCATGCCGGCAGCACCAGTCATCAGAACATGTGTCACGACGGAATTCCCTGCCGAATTTCCTCGAGGCTGCGGATCTGTTTTCCACTTTCGAAATTTTCCGGCTTCAGCCAAGCCTCAAACGCGGCGCGGTTACGCGGCCATTCAGTGTCCAGCATCGAAAACCACGCAGTGTCCCGGTTGCGGCCCTTCACGATCTGGTGCTGGCGGAACACGCCCTCGAACGTGAACCCGTAGCGCAGAGCTGCGCGCCGTGAAGCGCTGTTCAGCGCATTGGTTTTCCATTCGTAGCGGCGATTGCCGAGCGATTCAAAAATATACTGCGCGAGCAGATATTGCGCTTCGGTCGCATGAACCGTGCGCCGCAACGCAGTGCCGTAGACAATATGGCCCGTCTCGATCGTCCGCATCGCCGTGTCGATCCGCATCAGCGTGGTCAGCCCGAGCGCGCGATTTGATTCCCTATCGAGCACAACATAATAAAACGGGTCTTCCAGCTTCGCGCGCTCCACCAGCCAGTTCGCGAATGTCCCCGCGTCCGGGAACGGGCCATAGCCGAGATATGTCCAGATGCCATCGTCGTCCTTCACCCCGGCCCAAAGGTCGAGCGAATGATGCGCCGGATCGAGACGTTCGACGATTGTGTGATGGCCCTCCAGCCGCACCGGCTGCGGCTTCTTCGCGGGCGTGGTGTCGATCGGATCGCCAAACGATTTATCAGGCGCGTTCATGATTTTCGCTTTTTCTCGTCCGCCGCGAAAAATTCGTTCAGAGGAGCGTTAGATATCACTCCCTCAAAACTTTTGAACGTTCCCTTCTCCGCGATCTCACGAGCGGAACTCATAAATGCATTCCAAGCCACGCGCGAAAGTGTGCCGCCCACGCTGATGCGGCGGACGCCCAAGCCTGCAAGATCGGTCACGCTGAAATTCGTCGCAGTGGCCATGAGAAAATTCACCGGCTTCGGCGCGGCCGCCTTCACGATGGCTTGGATCTCTTCGCGCGTCTTGATTCCCGGTGCATAGAGGCAATCCGCCCCAGCATTCTTGTAAGCCTCGATACGGCGTACCGTCTCAGCCAGATCGGGCCGTCCGCGAATGAAGCCCTCGCTGCGTGCCGTGAAGACAACTTCACCGCCCGCCTTGTCGATCGCGGCCCGCGCCGTACGCACGCGCTCCAGCGCGGTATCGAAATCGTAGAGCGGGGTTGCCGGATCGCCCGTCGAGTCTTCGATTGAAAGCCCCGCGACTCCAGTCTCGACGCAAAGCTGCACGTTCTTTGCAAGCCCTGTCAGGTCTTCCGCGAAGCCGTTTTCATAATCAACATTCAACGGAATGTCGGCGGCTTCTGCGATCTCGCGCACATGCGCGAGCACCCCATCTCGGGACACACGCCCGTCGGCTAGTCCGCGGCTGAAAGCGTAGCCCGAACTCGTTCCCGCCAGCGCCTTGAAGCCAAGGCCTTGCAGATAGCGCGCGGTGCCGACATCCCACGGATTCGGAATCACGAAGCAGCCCGCCTCGTGCAGGCGCCTGAATTCGCGGCGCTTGTCAGCAACGCTCGGCATCAGTGACT